>CAZRQI010000291.1:0-2433 GCA_964602025.1 uncultured Veillonellaceae bacterium | reverse complement strand
GCTTCCTCGATGATGTACTGGATGCAGGGCTTATCCACAATCGGCAGCATTTCCTTCGGCTGCGCCTTCGTCGCCGGCAAAAACCGCGTGCCCAGGCCCGCCGCCGGAATGACCGCGGTCCGTACCTTACGCCTGTTCTGCATACTCCACCGCCCCCTTCAAGATCGTCTCCACCGCCACGCGGCTCTGCGCCTCGCAATAGACCCGCACGATCGGCTCCGTGCCCGACCCGCGGAAAATCACCCAGCCGTCGGCAAACTCCAGTTTGATCCCGTCGCCTACCGTGACCGCCGTCACCGGCTTGCCGCCGATGGTTGCCGGCGCGGCGTGTTCCAGCGCATGCATCAGCCGTTCCTTCCGCGCCATGTCCAGATGCAGGTCGCGCCGGTCATAGACAAACGTTCCCAGCTCCGCCGCCATCTCGTCCAGCAACTGGCCCAGCGTCTTGCCGTAGGCCGCCGCCGTCTCGATGAGCAAAAAACCGAGCAGGATGCCGTCGCGCTCCGGGATGTACCCCTTCACCGACAGACCGCCGGATTCCTCGCCACCGATCAGGATATCCTCCTTTACCATCAGCTCAGCCACATATTTGAAGCCGACGGGAGTCTGCCGCATCGGCAAGTCATATTTCGCCGCGAGCCGTTTCACCTGCTCCGAAAAGGTCAGCGTCTGCACCACCGTGCCGCGCAGGCCACGCTTCTCGACCAGGTATTTCATCAACAGGCAAAAAATCTGGTAGGGCGTGATGTAGCGGCCGTCGGCGTCGATCGCGCCGATCCGGTCGCCGTCCCCGTCGGTGGCCAGGCCGATCCAGGCGTTTTGCTTCTTCACCGCCTGCCGCAGCGCTTCCAGATTCTTTTCGATTGGCTCCGGATTTACGCCGCCGAACACCGGATTGTAGCTGCTGCGCACTTCGCTGAGATCCAGCCCGTACGTCGCGGCCAGCTCCGTCGGGTATCCCTGGGCCGACCCGTGCATTACGTCAAACACGATCTTTTCTTTAAAACTCTGGAGCAGCTCCGGATTCAGCATCCGCCGGACATGGTCGAGATAAGCGTCTTTCGGCGCATACTTTTCCACCGCCGCCGGCAGCGGTTTTTTGGAAATGACCGCCTTTTCCGCTTCCAGCCGGCTCACGCAGGACTCGATCTCAGCTACCAGTTCCGGCGGAGCCGAACCCCCGAACGCCGCCTTGAACTTCAGGCCGTTGTACTCCGGCGGATTGTGGCTCGCCGTGATCATCACGCCGCCGGCCGCCTGCCGATCCTTCACCTGCCAGGTCAACGCCGGGCTCGACAACATCTCCGCCGACAACCACACCTTGATTCCCTCGTCGGCCAGCACCGCCGCGCAATCCTGTGCATACTGCGCCGACAGGAACCGCGCATCATAGCCGACCACGATCCCTTTCGTCTGTTCGCCGCGCCGCCGCACCCACTCGGCGATCCCCGCCGCCACCAGCCGCACGTTGGCGAACGTATAGTCTTCGCTGATCACACCCCGCCAGCCGTCGGTCCCGAATTTTATCCTGCCCATGCGTAAACCTCCCCGAAACTCCCGTTATTGGCCGCTCCGGCCATAGACATCCTCGAACCGCACGATATCGTCCTCGCCCAGATAGCGGCCGCTCTGCACCTCGATCAGCACCAGCGGCACCTTGCCGGGATTCGCCAGCCGATGTTTCACCGTCTGCGGCACGAAAACGCTTTCGTTGTCGCACACCATCTGTTCCCGGTCGCCGATCGTCACCAGCGCCGTCCCGTTCACCACCACCCAGTGCTCGCTGCGGTGATGGTGCATCTGCAGGCTCAGCACCTGGCCCGGCTCCACCACGATCCGCTTGATCTTGTAGTCCGGTCCCTCGCCGAGGATCGTATAGCGGCCCCACGGCCGGTAATCCGTGAGATGCTCGCTCGCTTCGCGGCGGCCCCGCCCCTTCAGGTTGGCCACCACGTCCTTGACCTTCTGCGACTCGCCTTTCTTTGCCACCAGAATGGCGTCGGCCGTCTCCACGACCAGCAGGTCGTCCAGGCCGATACCGGCCACCAGATGCCGGTTCGACAACATCAGCGTGTTCTTGCAGTCGATGCTGAGGCAGTCGCCCTGCAACGCATTGCCGTCCCCGTCCTTGCCGAGCACATCGTAGATCGCGTCCCAGGAGCCGATGTCGTTCCAGTAGGCGGGCAGCGGGATCACCCGCACATTCGCCGCTTTTTCCATGATCCCGTAATCGATCGAGATGTCCGGCATCTCGCCGAACTGCGCCAGCACCGTCTCCACCGGCTGCGCCGCCAACGCACTGATCGCCGGTTGCTGCGCCGCCAGTTCCTGCAGGAACCGGCCCATGGTAAAGGCAAACATGCCGGAATTCCAGTAATAATTGCCGGCCGCGACATATCGTTCCGCCGTTTCCCGGTCCGGTTTCTCGCGGAA
>CAZRQI010000290.1:0-2469 GCA_964602025.1 uncultured Veillonellaceae bacterium | reverse complement strand
ATCAAGCGTCTGGGCGCGCCGTTCGTGCCGATTCCGTTCAGCCCCGCGCTGGAAGGGCTCTGCCGCATTTCTACCGATGACATCGTCAAGACGGCCAAGGAGATCTGCCGGTAAGCGCCGGCTTAAGGTTTCAAAAAACAGGAGGAGGGGATTTGTCAGTGAAGAAAAGCCTAGTTTTTGTTCTGTGTCTCATGGTCGCATTTTCTCTGGTGGCTGCCGGTTGCGGCGGCAAAAAGGAAGAGCCCAAAAAAGCGGAAGGCAAAAAGATCAGCATTAAAATGAGCGTGACGACGCCTTCGGATTCGTCGCCGTGGAACATCGCCGCGAAAAAATGGGCCGAACTCGTCAAAGAACGGACAAAAGGCCGCGTTGAAATCACCACGTTCCCCAACGAACAACTTTCCAGCGGCAACCAACAGAAAGGCATCGAGCAGGTTGCTTCCGGCGTGACCGGCGCTTCCATCCACTCCACGATCATCTATTCGGTCATCGAGCCGAAACTGGCCGTCGTGAGCATGCCCTGGATTCTGCCGAACCATGCCGCTGCGGATAAAGCCATGAAGGGCGCTCCCGGCGAAGAAATCAAAAAACTCGTCCGCGCCAAAGGCATCGAGCCGCTGGCATTCGGCGAAAACGGTTTCCGTCACTGGACCAACAGCAAGAAACCGCTGACCTCGCCGGAAGACATGAAAGGTTTGAAAATGCGGGTTCCCGGCATGAAGATGTACATCTCCCTGTTCAAGGCGATTGGCGCCGACCCGACCGCGATGAGCTTCTCGGAAGTTTTCACCGCGCTGCAGCAAGGCACCATCGACGGACAGGAAAACCCGATTTCCGTTATTTACACCAGCAAATTGCAGGAAGTCCAGAAATACCTGACCCTCTGCAACTACTCCTATGATCCGCTGATCCTCGGCGTCAACAAAAAACTGTTTGACTCCCTGGACAAGGAAACCCAGGACATCATGAAAAAAGCCGCGGAAGAAGCTATGGCCCTCAACATCAAGCTGACCCGCGAAGACGAATCCAAACAGCTCGAAGAAATGAAGAAGAAAAACGGCCTGCAGGTCAATACTCTGACCCCGGAACAGATCAAAGCGTTCCAGGCCGCTACCGCCAGCGTGTACAAAGAACAGGAGCCGATCATCGGCAAAGCGTTGCTGGACATGTTCGTAGCAGCCGGCAAATAAATTCGGTTACGGCTGGATAAGCCGCAGGGGGCCCGTCTCTTGTTGGCCGGGCCCCCTTTTCTTCTATATGGACGCGACTATGGCAATCATTATTGTTTTTATAAAACCGCACGGGGATTAATTAAGTTTTGGGGGTGACGCTTTGTTCTGGAAAGTTTTTGATTCTCTGGAGGACTGGTTTCTGGTCATCACACTCGGCCTTATGCTTATCCTGAACTTCGCCAATGTAGTGTCGCGATATTGCCTGAGCACTTCGATCGCGTTCACCGAGGAACTGACCACCAATCTGTTCGTCTGGAGCAGCTTCATCGGTGCGGCGGCCGCCGCCAAACGCGGCGCGCACCTGGGCTTCGACCTGCTCGTGAATTCCCTGCCGGCGCCGGTGCGGCGAATCATTTCCGCCCTGGTTACGTTGCTGACGCTAGGGATGTTTGTCCTCCTGTTCATTTACAGCATCGACATGATTCAGACGCAGATGATGCTGAAACAGGAAACTCCGGCGCTGGGCTGGCCGGAATGGATTGTCAGCCTGGCCCTGCCGGTCAGCTCGGTGTTCTGCTTCTTCCGCTTTGCCCAGGCGGGTTGGATCGCCTGGCAGAAAGGGGGAGCAAACTGATGGACCTGATGTTAGGAATGGAACCCAGTGTATTTGTATTCGTTGCGTTCGGCTTCCTGTTGCTCTGGAACACGCCGATCGCCGTCAGTCTCGGCATGGCCAGTCTGCTGACGATTTATGCCGCAGATGGGCCGATGGCCGTATTTCCGACGACGATGTACGCGGCGACGGCCAAGTTTGCCTTGCTGGCGATTCCCTTCTTCGTTCTCGCCGGCGTGGTAATGGAGCAGGCCGGCGTGTCCAGCCGCCTGATCAAATTCGCCAATGTCTGCGTGGGACACATCAACGGTGGCCTGGCCATCGTCGGTGTCGTCACCTGCTGTTTCTTCGCGGCGATTTCCGGTTCCGGCCCGGCAACGGTGGCCGCGCTGGGATCGATCATGATCCCGGCCATGGTGCAGGAAGGCTATGACAAGGGCTTTTCCTCCGCGCTGATGGCCAATGCCGGCGCAATCGGCATCATCATCCCGCCGAGCATCGCCTTCGTGGTGTACGGCGTTATCGCCGAGGTGTCCATCGGCAAGATCTTCGTCGCCGGCATCGTGCCGGGTCTGTTGGTCGGTGTGGCCCTGTCGGTGGTCAGCTATGTCTATGCAAAAAAATATGGTTGGGGCGGCAACAAGAAACCGGCCACCGCTGGCGAAAAATGGGTGGCGTTCAAGG
>CAZRQI010000289.1:0-2477 GCA_964602025.1 uncultured Veillonellaceae bacterium | reverse complement strand
TCCGAAGCGGTTCCGCTTTTTTGATATCCCGGACCGCCAGTTTATGATATTGGGGGATTGTCCCCACAACAGGAACCTGAATGAGTTCTTCATTCTTAAAAAAGACTGCCCTGTCACCCTCCCTAAGCTCCGCAATCACGGTTGCCACATCGTCCCTGAAGTGGATCAATATCGCGTTGATCGTTCCCGGCGTCATCTTGTCCCCTCCGATTTGAAAAATTCCAATATACCGAAAACGCGGCTGGCTTTTCAGTGGATCTCTCGCAAAATCTCAACGAGCAATTCGAAAATTCGCTCCCGCGGAGGATGAGTCATCCGGCAAGGCCGGGGAGGACGGGAAGAGTCGGGAGTCAGCGCCTCATCAGTACTGCATGCGCTTCGCATTTATTTGTATTGTATCACGCAGCGCGACCTTTTTAATCCACGTTTGGGTATGTCCCCTTTCACTACAATCGTCTTTTTTGAGGACGGTTTGCACGGGAACGGTTAAATTACATTGGATTATTGTTCTTGTTTCTTTCTCTGGCAATGCCGGGATCACCTCGCAAGAGAGTTGATGATCGCAATAGCGTGTTCTAATTCAACATCCTCGCCTTTGGCAACCCGCAGCGCAGCAGCCTTTGTCATCGGCGTACGAATGGATGGCGATACTCCGCCAACTCCTTCACGGCTGTCGAGTTGAACTTGCCTGTTTCTATCCAGCGACTGCCCAAATGGCCAACCGATCTTCAAGCCTCCAGGCATTAGCGCCTCATCGCCGGCCATGCCGAACGAACCATTCGTGCCATAAAAGCCAACCGTTTCGCCTCGGGGCAGATTCCTGATTCCCATCGCCAATCCTTCACACGTACTGACACATTTTGAATTAATAATCGCGACAACCGGACCGCCAAAGAACGGCTCAACTGGCCTGATATATAAACCGGGCTTTAAAGACTCCTTCCCCTCCGTTTCTCCATTCCGATAGTATTCCCAAGAACCGGTATTAGGGTTAAAGTATTTTACATATTCATATAAGACCTCTTCCTGATAAAACGACGCCAGCATATCCGCAGCCATCGAGTCAAAACCGCCAACATTATTTCTAATATCAACGATTAATCCTTTGAGTTTCGCCTTGTTAAATTCGACCAGGGCGGCACGGAATAAACCCAGCGTAGAAGGGGCCTTCCCTTCATTTTTCAAGTCAATATCGAGTTCCCCCCAAATTTTTATATAGCCAATATTGCTGTCCAATACTTTCTTTTCTACCATTGATTCGGGAGGATTCCGAGGATTATCCACATTAAGAATCAAGTCTCGCAATCCATCGGACAAAACGGCGGAAGGATAAATTTTGCTTAATGATAGGCCTTTATCGTCATAAGCGGCAACGGTCGCTCTGGCTATTTCTCCGTTAATGGAAAACGCGACAGATAGCCGTGTATTGATCGGCGCACGCATAAGATAGCACACTCGCTGGTTAACAGTATTCTCGGCAGTTGCTGAGTTCGGGCCGAACATCGTTACTACGCCATCCAAAACTTCTTCAATCGGCTGGCCATTCCATTCGATAAGTTCCGCTCCGGGCCTCATTCCCTGGGCATAAGCCTCGCTGCTTTCATCAACCCAGTTGGCGATTACCTTGCCATTTGACAATTTTGTAGCCGAAAATCCAAATCCACCGCCGATATACTTGTAATCTATGTCACGAATGCTAGTCAGACGTACATGACCGTCAGGAATGGAGTAAACATATTCTTTTAAGGTCAGATAATAAACCGTAAAATCTTTTGATGCTTGGGCCCGGTCAATCCGGGGTTAAATTTCGCATAAAGAGCCGGCCAGTTAATTCGTTTCCAGTCAGTAAATGCGTATTCACGAGAAAACTTCCCGTGCAATTTTTCAAAAGCTTCGCTCCACGATAAACCGCTAAAATCTTCCGGCGCCGGAGTCTGATATGCGGGTGACCCGGAAGACACAGCCAATCCACCTATAGGATATGCCATCAAATACAATACCATCGCCAACAGCGATATCGATAGCAATAGTACTTTTGTGCAACTAGCTTTCATAACTTATGAACCCCCCTGTGTTAGAAGTCACTTGCATTGAATTATCGAAGGCATCGTGGAGAAGGGCAGGCTAATTCGCGATCTTCAGTGCAGGGCGAATCGCGTTCCATTGTTGGTAGGCGTCGATGCGATCCCCGACATTCGTCTGCAGGTTGCGGTAAAAGAACTGATAGTCATAAATATGATACTCGCCGGGTTTGAACAGATCCAAGACCGGCGGGAAAGCCGCCGCATCGACGTCCGTCACCTTGACTGTTCCGCGGACCGGGTCGAGGTATGCTCCGGTCAGGTGGGGAACCTCTTTAAGTATGCGGCCGTCATAGCCGGTAAATACCGCCCCTTGGTTCAACGCCTTGTCGGCATGTTCCCCGGTCGTTTTCCAGTTCAGCGGATTGATGCCCAGCGTTTTTACCGGCACGCTGA
>CAZRQI010000288.1:0-2489 GCA_964602025.1 uncultured Veillonellaceae bacterium | reverse complement strand
CGAAGGCTTCCGCCACATACGGCAGCCCTTTCTGCTGCGCCGCCGTCACCATCTGTGAATTCGCCAGGCACAGCATGATCAATTCCGGATTAACCGCCTGAATCGCTTCGGCAATCGCCAATCCGAAGGACAGGTCCTTCTCCGCCATATTGTACAGGGCGCCATGCGCCTTCACATGCTGCATTTTGAGGCCCGCGGCCCGACAAAACGCATCCAGCGCACCGATTTGATACATCACCGCGTGCTTGACTTCCTCGGGAGTCATCGCCATCGAACGCCGCCCGAAGCCGACAAGATCGGGAAACCCCGGATGCGCGCCGACAGCCACGCCGTTTTTCTTCGCCAGCTGGATCGTTTTCGCCATGTGGTCGGGATCGGAGGCGTGAAATCCGCAGGCGACGTTGATGGACGTCACGAACGGCATGGCCAGTTCATCGTAGCCCAGCGTGTACGCACCGAAACTTTCGCCCATGTCGCAGTTCAAATCAATTGTTTTCATCAGCCTTCACCTCTTCAATTTCTATTTGATATTCCTGTCCCTGAATCTTCAGTTGGATTCGCCGGCCACAGCTTCCAGCCGAACTCCTGCCGCCGGTCCGGATCCACCGCGCCGCTTCGCGATAGCCCTCGCGCTCCGCAGCCAGCGCCGCGACCGCCTCGGCGTCCGTGCAGAGGACAAACCGCACCGCGTCCTGCGGCTTGGCCTGCGCCAGCTTCCAGAGATCCGCGCCGATCACGGCGGCAATCTTGGCATAGCCGCCGGTTGTGCCGCAATCCGCCATCATCACGATCGGCTGGCCGCTGCCGGGCACCTGGATCGCCCCGGCGCCCAGAGCGTCGGACACGATATCCGCCTTATCCTTGTGCCGGATTTCCGGGCCTTCCAGGCGATAGCCCATCCGGTCCGCTTCCTCGGATACCCGGTATTCGCTGCCCAGCAGCGTCGAAATTCCTTCCGCCGAAAACAGATCATCCTGGGGCCCCAGAATGACCCGCAGCGAAATTTGGTCCGGATATTCCGGAATCAGGGCGGTTGGCAGACGCCCCGGCGCGGCGGGGAACGGGGAAGCCTCGCCGACCGGCAGGCAGTCGCCCGCCCGCAGCGCTCTTCCTTCATGGCCGCCCAGGTTCGCCCGCGTATACGTGGAGCGACTGCCCATAACGGGCGCTACGTCAATCCCGCCGCCGACGGCCAGATAGGCGCGGCAACCCCGGTTCGCGTAGCCGGTTTCCAAGATGTCGCCTGTCACGACGTCATGCGCGGCCCAGGGCTCCATCGCAGCGCCATTCAGGCGAGGGGACATGTCCGCGCCGCAAAAGGCGATGCGGCAATTTTTCTCAAACCGGAACGATCCCCCCATCAAGGTCATTTCCAGAACGGCGGCGCCCAGAGGATTGCCGCAGAGCAGGTTGGCGAGATTCGCCGCAACCCGGTCCATCACGCCGGCCCGCGGCAACCCGAAGGCCATGTAGTCGACCCTGCCTTCGTCCTGGACCGTGCTCAACGCTCCCGGCTGAAGAACGGTAATCATTTCACCGCCTCCTTATTCACAAAACTTTGCGGCTGATAGACGCCGTTCGCCACATCCTGCCGAATCAGCTCATACTCGTCGGCGGTGACCGGCTGATACTGCAAAAAATCCCCCGCGGCATAAACAAACGGCTGTTTGCTGCGGGGATTAAAAACCTGCAACGGTGTCCGGCCTATCAGTTGCCAGCCGCCAGGGCTCTCCACCGGATACAGTCCCGTCTGGGTCCCGGCGATTCCCACGGAGCCGGCAGGGATTTTCGTGCGGGGCGTTTTCAAACGCGGCGCAGCGATCTTTTCCGACATTCCGCCCAGATACGGGAACCCCGGCGTAAATCCGATCATGTAGATCCGATAGGGAACGGAACTGTGAATCTGGACAACCTCCGCCGGCGTCAGCTGATTGTGGCCGGCGACAAACTCAAGATCCGGCCCGGCCTCACCGCCGTAAAGCGTGGGAATCAGGACCGTCTTCACCGCGGCCGCTGTCGTCGAATCCGCCGGAGCGGCGGCCAGTTTTTCAATTTTCGCCACAAGCTCCTGACGTGAAATCAGCAATGGATCAAAAAAGATCAAGAAAGACCGGTAGGTCGGAACGACCGCCTCCACCACGTTGCCGCACTCGGCGCCGACCCGCCGGGCCAAGTCGTGAACGCGGGTGTTGACCGCCGGATCGATAGCGTTGCCAAACTCCACGACCAGGCCCGTCTCGCCCTGACTGAGATACTTCAGGGGTTCCATCTATGCACGCTCCTTTCCGAAAAACTTCAACCGTCCGCCGAAAAACAGGGAATTGTTTTTCCTTTTGTTCGACAACTCGCCGGCAAATTCCTTTTCTTTCCCTATTTCCACGCAACTATTTCCCGGGAAATAAAGAAGAAGTTCTTTTCGCTTTCACGAAAAGAACTTCTTCTTTGAAAAACCGGCGGCGACCTACTCTCCCAGGCCGTTTCCAACCAAG
>CAZRQI010000287.1:0-2511 GCA_964602025.1 uncultured Veillonellaceae bacterium | reverse complement strand
CCGGTCGTTTTCCAGTTCAGCGGATTGATGCCCAGCGTTTTTACCGGCACGCTGAGCGAGGTTGCCAGCGCCGGCGCTTCCGTGTTGAAAGAAACAATCACGCCGATATCATATTCTCCCCGCGCCATCCGCAACTGCGGGTATCGGGCGATTTCCTCCGCCGTCACCCTCCAGCCGACGGCATACGCCGCAACCAGTCTTTCCTGCAATCTGGGATCGCGGAACTTGTCTTTCATCAGTCGCACGATCATGTCGGCCCCCTGGCTGAATCCCGCCAAAAGGAAGGGGCGATCCGGATTCAGGTGCTTCAGATAATGCTCGAAAGCCTCTTTCACATCCTGGTAGGCGAGCGTAAAGAAGGGGGCCGCCGTTCCGGCATCCATTCTATATACATTCAGCGCCGCCTGCCGATAGTATGGCGCATAGAAATTCGCCTTGGCATCGTAAATCCCTTTTTCCATGTTGATGGCGCCCAAAAAGCTGCGTCGCGCTTCGGAGTCAGCGAGAGGCAGGTTGAACTGCGCCGCATTGCCGAGAAACGTGGTCGGCCCGACAAAAAAAACATCCACGGCCTGCATTGGTCCCTGCGCGTTCCCCTGGCAGGCCCAGTTGCGTTGGTCGCTATAATCGACAGCGGCGGCGTTAGCCGTGCCCAGAATAAAAAAGGTCAATAGACATAGCCAAAGAGCCAGTCGACTATTTGCAGTCTTATTCATGGTGCAACCTCCGTTGTTTTTTTCAGCCGTTCTTCCCTTCGACATGCTTCGGCAGCTTTCCTGCGGGATGCTTCTTTCCGGACTGATACCCCAAAAATTCCGGAAGATTGCCCGCCCATTTCTCCCCTACCCTATCGTTTCACACCACAAAATACGAGAAAGAAACCTTTCATCAGCCAAATTACAATAATAAACGCAAAAATGCGTAGATTAGGCAAATCAATCTACGAACCCGCACACATGCCTTCGGAAGCTAAGCCACTCTCGACTTCCTGCCGCAATGAAACCGTGCGCTTTCAGCCTCAATCTGATTCAACCACTTTATTTCTGCCTTCCCGCTTGGCGCGATACAGTGCATGATCGGCACGAACCATCAGTTCGGTCAGCGACTCTTCAACCGCCTTGTGTTGCGCCACCCCCACACTCACGCGCAGCGGGATTCGCATCCCTTCATCGGTAACGAAGTGGCTGTCATAAATACTCTGGCGCAATCGTTCGGCAACAACCACCGCTTCGACAGCGCCAAGTTCCAACAGTAGTATCGCGAATTCTTCTCCGCCGATACGGCCGAACAGATCCGTATCACGGATTGCTGCACGACACAGCCGGGTAATCCAACGCAGCACAGCATCCCCCACGGCATGACCATAGTTATCATTCACCTGTTTAAAATGATCGACATCAACCATCAGCAAAGAACATAATCCGCCATAGCGCTGGATTCGTTGCAACTCTTCATTGGCCCGCGTCCAGAAATATCCTCGGTTGAAAATCCCAGTGAGTCCATCGGTGGTAGCCTGTAGTTGCAGTTTCTGATCCTGTCGTTTTCGTTCAGTGATATCGCGCGTGACGCCGTGCAACCCGACTAAATTCCCCTGGATATCATGGTGAGGCTCCACATTGATTTCCACCCAGACCCAGCTGCCATCTTTGCAACCCAACTCCAGTTCATATCGAATCGTGCCGGTTTTGGCGCCGGTTTGCTCTTCTGCCTGACGCTCGGCGTTTTTCCGTTTGACATAGTCGATACCCTCCGGCTTTAAATGACTCCAAATCGTCGTACCGATTACTTCGTCTATCCGGTATCCGGTCAGCCGTTCATCGGCTGGACTGATATAGTCAAACCGGAAATCGTGGTCAAGGTGCCAAATGACGTCGCTGGCGTTATCGGTCATATTACGGAACTTTTCTTCACTCTCACGCAACTTGTCAAGTGCCCGCTTGCGTTCGATCGCCATTGCGACTTGCGCCGCAATGATCGATAACAAATCAATATCGGCATGATTGATTCGTAGCTCCTCATCCATCAAAATCAACCCCATCGCGCCAAACGGATTTCCCTGCCAATCGAGCAACGGAACCCCCAGGTAGTGAGGGGCATGAACCGCCTGCCGCAGTCTCATCACCTGCTCGGCCATTTCTTTGCCGACTGGCCGATGTTCCGGAGTGAAATTGACTTCACCGGCGGGATAGATGACCACGATTTCATTGGTCACTTCATCCAGCAAACTGACGTGGAACAGGGACGCTGGCAATATGCGGTCGATCGACCGATGCACCCTGCGATATAGTTTATCCACCGATGCGGCCGAAATCGCAGTCTCGGCGATTTCGCGCAAGACGTCCTGAATTTCAGCACTGCGATGCACGGCAAACTCTGTTTCCTGCTGTTTGCGCAACTGCCACCAAAGCACCAGTAAAATACAACCAATAACCGTCGAAAAAATACCTGCCCATGCACGATGACTCAGTTGCCGCGCATAACCTTCCCAAAACATTTCGTAATGGCTCTCGG
>CAZRQI010000286.1:0-2512 GCA_964602025.1 uncultured Veillonellaceae bacterium | reverse complement strand
TACAACACCAAGACCAAAGAAGCGCTCATGACCGGCAATGTCAAAGCGGTGAAAGAGGACAGCACGCTGACGGCGGCGGAAGTCCGCTCCTATGACGATATGAAGCGGCTGGTCGCCACCGGCGACGCCTTGTTGGTACACAAGAACGGCACGGCCGCCGGCCCGCGGATGGAATATTTACCGGAGCGCCAGTACGCCAACATCACGGGAGGCGCCCGTCTGACCAACAAGGACGCCGTGTTGACCTCCAAGGTGGCGGAAGCCTTCTTCAAAGAGGACCGAGCTACAGCCGACGGCAACGTTCACATTGTGAGCGAAGCCCGAAAAATGGATGCGGTGTCCGATCATGCCGTCTATTACGGGATCAACGGCAAAAACGGCAAAGCGGACCTGATCGGCAACGTCCGGGTGATTCAGGACGGCAATGTATTGACCGGCAATCATGTGGTCATGTATCTGGATGACAGCGCCATGGATACCGAAGGCCGTTCCAAACTGGTGATCCAGCCCAAGAAAAAGGAAAATCCATAACATGTACATAGAAACCAAATCCTTGAAAAAGGCCTACAAAGGCCGGGAAGTGGTTAAAGGCATCAGTGTCCGCGTCGATCAGGGGACCGTCGTCGGTCTTCTCGGTCCGAACGGCGCCGGCAAAACCACCACCTTTTACATGATTGTCGGGCTGGTGACTCCCGATGCCGGACAAGTGATCATTGATGGAACCGACATTACCCGGATGCCGATGTACAAGCGTTCCCGCTTCGGGATCGGCTATCTGCCGCAGGAACCGTCCGTATTCCGAAAACTGACGGTGGAGGAAAACCTGTTGGCCATGCTGGAGACTACGCGGTTGACGCGCTCGGAGCAGCGGGCCAAAGCGGCCAGCCTGCTGGAGGAATTCCGGATCGAACATGTACGTAAGCGCAAGGGGATCGAACTGTCGGGAGGAGAGCGCCGGCGGGTGGAAATCGCCCGGGCTCTGGCGACCTCGCCAAATTTTCTGCTGCTTGACGAACCGTTTACCGGCATCGACCCGATCTCGCTCGGCGAATTGCAGGATATGATCGGATACCTGAAGCAAAAAGGGATCGGCGTGCTCATCACCGACCACAACGTGCGGGAAACCCTAGCCATCGTCGATAACGCCTATATCGTCAACGAGGGCGAAATTTTGATCGCCGGCGACAGCCAGACCATCATCGACAGCGAAACCGCCCGGAAATTTTATCTGGGCGACAACTTTTACCTGTAATACGGAGCAAGGAGCAGCGAATGCGCATTCTCGACCGCTACATTCTCAAAGAATTATTGGGGCCGTTTCTTTTCGGCATCTGTGTGTTTTCCAGCATTCTGGTCGGCACCGGGCCTTTGTTCCGCATTGCCCAATACATCAGCCAATACGGGGCTTCGGTATGGACCTGCGCCAAACTGTTGGCCTACAGCCTGCCGGGCATCATTGCCCTGACCTTTCCGATGGCGGTGCTGCTGTCATCCCTGATGGCGTTCGGCCGGCTGTCCAGCTCCAGCGAAATCGTTACGATGAAGTGCGGCGGGTTGAGTTTTTACCGGCTCGCCGCGCCAGTCTTTATTTTGGCGTTTGGCATCAGCGCGTTTTCCATGGTGTTCAACGAAGTGGTCGTGCCCCGGGCCAATGCCGCCTACACTTACATTGTTCATTACGAAATCATGAAAAATACCCGACCGAAGACCCAGGAGCATGTGATCATCAAGGATATCGTCAGCGGCAAACTCAAGCGCCTGACCTATGGCCGACGGTTTGACGAAGACCTCAGCCTGATGCAGGGGCTCACCATTCAGGAATACGAAAATGACACGCTGGTCCGGATCGAAAACGCCGAAAAAGCGGTCTGGAAAGACGGCGGCTGGACGATGTTCAACGGGATTATCTATGATATGACCGAGGACGGACGGGTGGAACGGACCATGAAGTTCAAGGAACAAGCCATGCCGGTGGAAAAAGTGCCGGCGGAGATTTCCCGCGACCAGAAAAACAAGGAAGAAATGACGATTCGCGAACTGAAGCAGCATATCGTGATCTTGAAGCGGGAACAGGTGCGGACCAGTTATTTCGAGGTGGAACTGCACCAGCGTCTGGCGATTCCGTTCGCCTGTTTCATCTTTTCCCTGATCGGCGTGCCGCTGGGCATTCAGCGCCAGCGGTCTAGCTCCTCCATCGGCCTGGGCATCAGCGTCATCGTCATCTTCATCTATTACGCCATCATGAGCATGGCCATGGCCCTGGGACAGGGCGGTTCGCTGCCGCCGCTGGTCGCGGTCTGGATTCCGAATCTGCTCGGCATCATCGCCGGGGTGTTCTTTATCCATCAAGCCGCAAAATAAAAGCAGGCTGTTGATAAAGGCCCACCTGCTGCGATTATTGTGAAATCGCAATATCATTCCGGGTGCTGTGGATTTCATCGGTATTCGGCTCGACTCGAGTTCTGATTTTTCGGGTCGCTCCGAAAGCTTCGTCCGGTCGCTCGGAGCTAAA
>CAZRQI010000285.1:0-2520 GCA_964602025.1 uncultured Veillonellaceae bacterium | reverse complement strand
CTTGTCCAGCTGGCGACAGATCGTCCCCGGCAGCAGCGCCACCCCCAGATTCGCCGCCACCATCTCGCTGATGAAATCCCACTGCGTGCTCTTGAAGGCGATCCGGGGCTGAAATCCGACGCTCACGCAGTCATTGATGATCCGGTCGTGCAGCAGGAAATCCTCCTGAAACAGGATGAACTCCTCCGCCGCCAACTCCGCCAGCGCCACCGATCCTTTCCCCGCCAGACGGTGCGAAGGGTGGACCACCAGATCCAGCTTGTCCTTCACGAACGAAAACCACTGAAAGACCTCCTCCTGGACCGGCAGCAGCGTGACGCCGATCTCCAGCCGGCCGGCGGCCACATCGTCCTCCACCTTTTTCGCGCCGTGCTCCCACAGATGCACCTTAATCCGGGGATAAATCTTGTTGAACTCGCCCACAACACGCGGAAAAAAATTGGCGCCGATCATCGGCGGCAGCCCGATGTTGATTTGCCCTTTCTTCAGCTGCATCACATCGGACAGGTCGCCCGACAGCCCCCGCACCGAGTTCACGATGTTTTGCGCCTGCAGCAGGATGGTCTGTCCCGCGTCGGTCAGTTCCACGCCTTTGCCCAACCGCTCGAACAGCTCGACCTCCAGCTCGTCCTCCAGATTTTTGATCATCCGGCTGATCGTCGGCTGGGTGATAAACAAGTTCTGGGCGGCTTTCGTAAAACTTTTGGTCCGGGCCACCTCCAGAAAATATTCCAGATTCCGGATCTCCATCCGCTTCCCTCTCCCCCATAGATATTACGTATCGATCCGATGCTATATATGTATTTTACACATAACAGCCGCTCCTGTATACTCGGACCATAACCTAGAAGGAGTGACTTCCCATGAACCGTATCGGCAAAAGCGCCGTGCAAATCGCCATTTTGTGCGCGCTGTCCGTCCTGTCGAATTTTCTCGTGGCCCAATTTTCCCTGCCGCTGCCCGGCAGCGTCGTCGGCATCGTGCTGTTGTTCGGCCTGTTGCAGCTGCGCGTCCTGCGGCTCGAATGGATCGAATCCGGCGCGAACCTGCTGCTGGCAGAGCTGTTGCTGTTCTTCATCCCCTCGGCGGTGGGGGTCATCCAGTACCGCACCCTCCTGCTCAACCAGGGTATCGCGATCCTGATCGTGGTCGTCGCCGGCAGCGTCGTGATCATGGCCGGTTCTGGCCTGCTCGCGACCCAACTCGCCTGGATAAGGAGGAAATCATGAACAGCCTGCCTTTGCTCAGCCTGGTGACGACCATCGCCCTGTACGCCTGCGCCAAGCGGCTCTACACGAAACGGCCGCGCATTTATTTTTCGCCGCTACTGACCGTCCCGGCGCTGCTGGCCGCGATGCTGCTCACCGCCCACATCTCCTACGACACCTACCACAGCGGCGCCAAATGGCTGAACCTCATGCTGCAGCCCGCCACCATCGCGTTCGCCGTGCCGCTCTACAAATACCGGCATCTGTTGAAAAAACACGCCGTGGAGATCGTCCCCAGCGTGTTCTTCGGCTCCGTCATCGCAATGATTTCCTCGGCCTGGATCGCCGGGGGACTGAATATCGACAAACAACTGGTCGGCAGCCTCATTCCCCGTTCCGTGACCACGCCGATCGCCATGGACATCTCCCGGCTCACCGGCGGCGTCCCGGCCGTCACCGCCGTGGTCGTCATCCTCACCGGAATCCTCGGCTCGCTGCTCGGCCCGCTCGTCATCCGCTATCTGAAAATCGACAGCGAGATCGCCCGGGGCGTGCTGCTCGGCACCAGCTCCCACGCGGTGGGAACGGTCCGGGCGTTTCAGTTCAGCCCGACCACCGGCACGGTCGCCTGCGTATCGATGATCCTGGCCGCGCTCATCACCATCTCCACCGTGCAGCTGCTCCTCCCCGTCATGATCTGACGGGGATTTTTATTGCAGCAAACGGAGCAAATCCTTCTGCGTTTCCTCGACCCGTTCGGCGATAAACTGCACGAAATCGGCGTCATTCACATGGGCCTTCTCCAGCAGGGCAATATACTCGCCGCGCAAAACCGGCGGAATGATCGCCATGGTATAGCCCTGCCGCAACAGGCAAAGATTCATCAGCAAACGGGCCACCCGGCCGTTGCCATCCACAAAGGGATGAATGAAGACAAATTCCTTGTGCGCTTTCGCGGCAAATTCCACCGGATGCAGAATTTTTTCCTGCGTAGACAGCCACTGGCAGAAGCCTTTCATGAGTTCACCGATTTTCGCCGGCGCCGGCACGGGATACCTCGACCCGGAAATGATGACTTGTTCCTGCCGGTATTGGCCAGCGCGCGTTTCATCAATCAGGGAATAAAACAGGCGGTGAATGGTTTTCAGTTGCGCCTCGCCCAGTTCCTCCCCTTGCGCGCGCGTATGAATATAGTCATAAGCCTTGGCATGGCCGGTCGCCTCGTAGTAATCGCGGATCGGCTTGCCGCCAACCGTCAGCCCGTCTTCCAGCAACACCTTGGTTTCCGTCTCGGTGAGGGAATTGCCTTCGA
>CAZRQI010000284.1:0-2521 GCA_964602025.1 uncultured Veillonellaceae bacterium | reverse complement strand
ATCGGCCGCACGGATTTTCCGGGCGGATCTTACAGTCAGCTGATCCAAAGCATCAAAACCAAACTGATGGTCCTGGACGACGATGTCAAGGCGTTCCCCGGACATGGTCCGGCGACGACCATTGGTTGGGAACGGCGACAGAATCCGTTTATCCAATGATTTAATGCTGGGAAAGTCAGGTGAAAAAAATGGCCATTGACTTGGTCGACTTGCGGCGCAGATTCCGGGAAAAGCAGTACAAGGTCACGCCACAGCGGCAGAAAATCCTCCAGGTATTTGCCGACCACCAGGAAGAACATCTGAGCGCGGAAGATGTGTATTCGCTGCTGCGGGCGGATGCGCCGGACATCGGACTGGCTACGGTCTACCGGACCTTGGAGATGCTGGAGGAACTGGGATTCTTGCACCGGATCGAGTTCGGCGACGGCAAAAGCCGGTATGAACTCGCGACCGGCGATTCGGCCCATTCGCATCATCATCTGATTTGCTTGTCCTGCGGCGCGGTGACGGAGTTCGGCGATGATTTGATGGAAACGCTGGAGAGTTTTGTTTCCCGGACAGCGAATTTTCAGATCACCGATCATCAGGTGAAGTTTTATGGCTATTGCGACAAATGCCGGAGCGACTGTGAACGCTGACCTCCCCTGGGGGAGTTTGACCGGCGTGCGGCCGGCGAAGATCGTGCATCGGTTGCTGGACCACGGGGAAGCGCCGGATTCGATCCGGCGATATTTGCAATCCCACTATGGGGTATCGACTGGGAAAGCTTCACTGTTGACGGAGGTGGCCGTCAACAATCGTCGCTTCGTTCCAACGCCGGCGGATTGCGAACAAGAGAGCCGCAAGGTTTCGCTGTATCTGGGGATCCCTTACTGCGCGTCCCGCTGTGTGTACTGCTCCTTTCCTTCGGCCTTGCTGCCGGCGGACGAGGGGCAGATTGTTTCCCTGCTGCAGGCGATTGGACAGGATATACAAGCTGTGGTAAAATTGTTGAGTACTTGTGGGCTGTCGCCGCAATCGCTGTATATTGGCGGCGGAACGCCCACCTGTCTGCCGGAAAAACAATTCGGGCAGCTTCTGGGATGGATTCGTGACGCCTTTGATATTCCGTCCCTGAAAGAATTTACGGTGGAGGCCGGCAGACCGGACAGCATCGACGAAGCCAAACTGCGTTTGATGCGCGAGGTCGGGGTGACTCGTGTAAGCGTCAATCCCCAGACCCTGCAGCAACGAACGCTGGATCGCATCGGCCGGCGCCATCGGGCCGGGCAGACGTTCAACGCCCTGCGGCTGGTGCGGGATGCCGGGTTTCGTTTCGTGAACATGGACCTAATCGCCGGCTTGCCAGGAGAAACTCCCGCGGATCTGCAATCTTCCTTGGCGCAGGTGCTGGCGCATCATCCCGAAAACATTACGGTGCATACCCTGGCGATCAAACGCGGGGCCGAGCTAAGGGACTGTTTCGACAGCGCCGGCTTGCCTGAACCGCGGATGGTGCAGGAGATGGTGGAACTTTCGGCCGCCATGATCCGCGCCGGAGGTTGGTCGCCGTACTACTTGTACCGTCAGAAGAATTCGCCGGGCAACATGGAGAATGTCGGTTATTCAAAACCCGGCGCCGAATGCATTTATAACATTGACATCATTGAGGAACGACGGACGATTATCGGCATGGGGCCTTCCGCGGCGTCCAAGGCGGTATGCCCTGAGGAATGGCGGTTGGACAGCTGCCATTTTCCCAAAGACATTCCGACCTACGTGAAGCGGATCGCCGAATTGATCGCCAAACGGGATCAACTGATCACTAATCTTTTCAGCCGCAACGGACGCTGAAACAGCAATAGGGGGCGCCCAGCATGTTGACCACAGGACCACGGGGAACTCACGACATTACGCCGGCGGAAGTGAAAAATTGGCGCCGGGTGGAGGAAGCCGCCCGGGCGATTTGTGCGCTGTATCATTACGGCGAAATCCGGACGCCGATTTTTGAGCATACGGAGTTGTTTTTGCGCGGTATCGGCGAAACCACCGATGTGGTGCAAAAAGAAATGTATACTTTTACCGACCGGGGCGGGCGCAGCGTGACCTTGCGGCCGGAAAACACCGCCGCTGTGGTGCGGTCCTATCTCGAACAGAAGCTGTACGCCGATTCGCAGGCGGCCAAACTATTTTACATCGGACCGATGTTTCGGTATGACCGGCCGCAGGCGGGCCGTCTCCGCCAGTTTCACCAGTTTGGCATTGAAGCCATCGGCCCGGTTGGACCGTCGGTGGATGCCGAGATTATTATGTTGGCGGTTCGCTTTTTTGAAAGTCTGGGTCTGGCCAATCTCAACCTGATGATCAATTCGGTTGGCTGCCCGAAATGCCGGCCGCAATACCGGCTCCTGCTGCAGGAGTTTTTACGGGATAAGCGGGCGGACCTCTGTGAGAACTGCCAATCGCGCTTTGACCGAAATCCGATGCGGATTCTCGACTGCAAGGAAGAAAAATGCAACCGGCTGTCGGCTGGCGCACCGCA
>CAZRQI010000283.1:581-2527 GCA_964602025.1 uncultured Veillonellaceae bacterium | reverse complement strand
TGAGCCGGATTGAGTACAAGTCCAAAGAAGAACAGCAGATGGAAAACTATCGCAAGATGTTTCTGGCGATGGCGAAAGACATCCGGGTAGTTTTGATCAAACTGGCCGACCGACTTCACAATATGCGAACGCTTAAGCCGATGGCGCCGGAGAAGCAGAAGAAGATCGCCCGGGAAACTATGGAGATTTTTGCGCCGCTGGCGAACCGTCTGGGCATATCCAACATCAAATGGGAACTGGAAGATTTGGCGTTCCGCTATCTGGAACCGGAGAAGTATTACGAACTGGTGGACCAGGTCCGGCAAAAGCGGCAGGAGCGGGAAGCCATCATCGAGGAAGCGATCGTGATTCTGCGGGAAAAGCTGCATGAAGTCGGCATTCAGGCGGAGATCGACGGCCGGCCGAAACACTTTTACAGCATTTTCCGTAAAATGCAGCGGGATCACAAACAACTCAGTGAGATTTACGATTTGTCGGCGGTTCGGATCCTTGTCGATTCGCTCAAGGAATGCTATGGTGCGCTGGGGGTGGTCCACACCCTCTGGAAACCGATTCCCAACCGGTTCAAGGATTTTATCGCCGTACCGAAATCCAATATGTATCAATCCCTGCACACGACCGTAATCGGCATTCAGGGGAAACCGCTGGAGATTCAGATCCGGACCTATGAAATGCACCATGTCGCCGAGGTGGGGATCGCCGCCCACTGGAAGTACAAGGAGGGCGCCAAGGGACCGGGCAAGGGCTTTGACCAGAAATTGTCGTGGATGCGGCAACTGTTGGAATGGCATCAGGAATTGCGCGATCCGCGGGAATTCGTTGAATCGGTCAAACTCGACGTGTTTGCCGATGAGGTGTTTGTCTTCACGCCCAAGGGCGATGTACTGGATCTGCCGGCCGGCTCGGTGCCGCTGGACTTCGCGTACCGGGTGCACACCGATGTGGGGCATCGGTGTGTCGGGGCCCGGGTCAACGGCCGGATGGTGCCGCTGGAAACCAAGCTGAACAATGGCGATATTGTGGAAGTCATTACCGCGAAGCAGGGAACGCCCAGCCGCGACTGGCTGAATATCGTCGCTTCGCCGGAGACCCGGAACAAAATCCGCAACTGGTTCAAGAAAGAGAAGCGGGAAGAGAATATCGTCAAAGGGCGCGAAGCGCTGGAAAAAGACAGCAAGCGACTCGGCTACGAGTGGAAAGACTTGTCGAAGGGCGACCGGCTGGAAGACATCGCCCGCAAGATGAATTTCACGAACGAGGAGGATCTGCTGGCATCGCTTGGTTTTGGCGGCGTGACAGTTCACGCCATCATGGTCAAGCTGATCGAGCAGTATAAGAAGGAGCAAAAGGTCACGGCGCCGCCCGACCTGAATCAGCTTCTGTCGGAGTTGAAGCCGAAACGCTCCAAGAGCAAGGGGAGCCACGGCATACTGGTGAAGGGCGAAAGCGGTCTGATGGTTCGTTTGGCCCGCTGCTGCAATCCGGTGCCGGGTGATGTGATCGTCGGTTATATTACCCGGGGACGGGGCGTTTCCGTGCATCGGGCGGATTGCCCGAACATCTCTTCCGAACCGGATGAGTATGAGCGAATGATTGAAGTGGAATGGGATATCGGCGTCGACGACCTGTACAAGGTTACGATCGAGATTACGGCGATGGACCGTCCGGGGATGCTGACTGATATCATGATGGTGCTGGCCGAGCACAAGATCAACGCCAGCACGGTGAACGCCAAAACGTTCAAGGATAAGCGGGCCTTGATCAGCATGTGCATTGATACCAAAAATATCGCGCAACTGGAGAACATCATGGCGAAGATGAAGCGGGTCCGGGACGTGTTTGAGGTGCACAGGGCCTCTTCCGTCACGGGAGGATAACGAATGCGGGCGGTAGTGCAACGGACTGGTTGGTCCGAGGTGATGGTCGGCGACGAATGTGTCGGCCGG
>CAZRQI010000283.1:0-571 GCA_964602025.1 uncultured Veillonellaceae bacterium | reverse complement strand
CCGCCGCACTGCTCGACAATTCCGATGCGGTGATAGCCCGGCACGCAGGGAAACTGGGTGCCGATGTGCTTGCCCCGCATCACCCACCGTTCCGTCCCGGGCGAAACCGCGGTGATCACGGTGCGGACGGTGACATCGGTCGGGCCGGGTTCGGCCTGACGGTTCTACTGGGTGTCGGGCGTGAAGACGACGCGGCCGATGCCGTATACATGGCGGAGAAGATTTCCCGGTTGCGGATTTTTGAGGATGAAGCCGGCAAGATGAACCGGTCGGTGCTGGATGTTTCCGGACAGATTCTGGCGATTTCCCAGTTCACTTTATATGGCGATTGCCGCAAGGGTCGGCGGCCGAGCTTTGATACGGCGGCAGCGCCGGAAACCGCCAGAAGCCTGTATGAAAAATTTGTCGATGAATTGCGGGCCCAGGGCCTGAGTGTCGAATGCGGCAGATTCCAGGCGGAAATGAAGGTTACGCTGGAAAACCAGGGACCAGTCACTTTGTTGCTCGACAGCAAAAAAAGTTTTTAATTGGGAGGTCCATTAATGAAAGTAATGCAACTGGAAGTTGGCAG
>CAZRQI010000282.1:0-2529 GCA_964602025.1 uncultured Veillonellaceae bacterium | reverse complement strand
CGCAAGGCATTTTGCGCCTGGAACGGTTACACCGACGGCCTGGATGTCAATGTCGACGCCTATGGTCTGCGAGTCCGCGGAGTCATGGTGGCGACCGGCTCCCAGTACGTGGCCAACAATGGCGGCTATTGGGTCGGCAACAAATATGTTCCTGTCATCGGTGGC
The DNA here is from genome assembly GCA_964602025.1 of uncultured Veillonellaceae bacterium. GTDB lineage: Bacteria > Bacillota > Negativicutes > UBA1444 > UBA1444 > UBA1444. The sequence goes on along the minus strand of CAZRQI010000282.1, from coordinate 2,364 downwards.
GGCTTCCAGCAAACGAAGACGGAAGCCGAAGAAACGGCCGTGGTCGACTTTCCCAAGGTGACATCGGTTGGTGTCTGGCATTACCCCAACCTCGACCGTGACAACAAATGGGGCGTGGAGATCTATCATAAGGACCGGGACGGCAACGTCGCCTACCGGATGCCGACGCTGGCGATCGCCCGGGAGTTCGCCGATGCGGTCGCCACGTTGGCGGTGGCCGCCGGGGCGCGCTTGATGAGCTGTGACGGAACTGTGGTAAAAATATCCGCAGCCCTCAATGACAAACTGCGTAAGAAAGTGAAGTGGACTGCTAATACCGGCGTCGTCATCGTCCACGTTGAACCGGGATCACCGGCGGCTTTAGCGGGGTTACAGAAGGATGATATCCTCCTGGAAGCCAACGGCGTCGCATTAACGGAGCCTTCGCAATGGTGGAAACTGTCGGCGGCCACTCTGGGCGACAAGCCCGAGGCGAAATTCGACCTGAAGGTCGTCCGGGCCGGAGCGCAGCTGCCGGTTTCGTTGACGATCACCAATTTCAACACCGGCGCGGCGGCCATTCAAAAATCGGGCCAGCCGACGGCGGTGGCGCCGGCGAAGCCCTCCCTGGGCGTCGATCTGGCGGCGCTGACCGCTGACGAGGCCAAGGCGGCCGGCGTTCCCGGCGGCCTGAAGATCATCAGCCTGAAGCCGGACGGAGTGGCGGCCAAATCCCAACTCAAGGCCAACGATATCCTGCTGGCGGTGAATGGCAAACCCACGTCGGACACCGAAGCGCTGCGGCAGATTTTAGCCGCGGAGCAACCGAAGCAGTTCAAGATCTGGCGGGACGGCGGCGAGAAAATGGTCGAGGCGGTCCAGAGTTTCTAAAAGCCATGAATTCAGCAACCTGCGCAGCGGATTTCGGTCCGCTGCTTTTTTTCTTGTTGGTGCGATAACCAAGATTAGCAGTCGGAATAATTGACACAATTCTGAAAATGTGATCATATGTAGATACAAAGATCACAATGGAGGGATTGTCATGAAGACGAACAAAACCGCGAAACCTGTCTCCCAGGCGACAATCGGTGATCTGACGGATCAAAAATGCGGATTCTGCGGCTTGAACCTCATCTTTGTCGAGGCCGACAAGGAGGAAAAAGTGGGGTGGCTTTCCTGTCCGACCTATGTGGGGGAACGCAAGTTTTATAAAGATGAGCATTCGTCGTATTCGGTTCCGTTGGCGGAGACAGGATATCAGGAGGGAGATGAGGCCAAGTCGCACCGGGTGCTGAAAGAACCCCTGGAAAACGTCCGTCTGCACCATGACCGGGTCAATATGACGGCGCCGCCGAAGGCAAAGGAAGCAAATTTCAATTTTTCAAGCGCTGATGACCGGAAACGCCGATACTAAAATGGCCATTTTTCGGGGGAAGATGGATCGGGAAAGTCCATTTTCCCCCGTGGCGAATGGGGACGCGGACCCCCCATAAGCCGCAACCTGAGAAAAATTAAGATTTTTTTCGTTTTTTGCTAAAAAAAAAGAGGAATATTATATAGGCTGACGAAATAAGGAAAAAGGTCCTAAAACCAAATATAAAGGAGGTATGTACCCATATGAACAAAACGGAACTCATTGCCTCGGTAGCTGCCAAGACCAAGAGCACCAAAAAGGCCGCAGGAATCGCAATTGAAGCAGTAGTGGAAAGCATACAGAAAGAACTTGCCAAAGGCGGCAAAGTTCAACTTATCGGTTTTGGAACCTTCCAGGTCCGCGCCCGCAAAGAGCGCAAAGGCCGCAATCCCCAGACCGGCAAACCCATCAACATTCCTGCGTCGAAACATCCTGTCTTCTCCGCTGGCAAAGCGCTGAAAGACGCTGTCAACGTCGCCCCCAAGAAAAAGAAATAAGCTCGGTTGGGACCGACGAGGCTTTGCAAAGACAAAGCCTCTTTTTTTTTGCCCGAAAATCAGGCGCTCCGCTTGACAGTATCGGCGTGATCGCAGTATTATTAGCTTCGTGGTACTGAAAAAACAAAAAGAGTTTTTTGAGTTTTTGGAAAGAGGTGGCAGCATGCGTTCGCGAATCATAGCGGCGGCATTGGCGGAGATGGATGAACATGGCGTCCGGTTCACGATGAGCAATCTTGCCGCGCGCCTGGGAATCAGCAAGCGGACCCTGTACGAGCATTTCGATTCCAAGGAAGTGCTGGTGGAGGCGATCGTGGACGCGATCATCACGGATTTGACGGTGCAGCGGCTGGAGATCGTGAATAATCCGGACCTCTGTGTGCGGGAAAAACTGATCCGGATGCTCAAAGTTCGCTCGAAGCTGTCCACGGATGTGAACGACCGGGTCAAGATGGAGCTGGGCGTCCAGTATCC
>CAZRQI010000281.1:0-2532 GCA_964602025.1 uncultured Veillonellaceae bacterium | reverse complement strand
GCAGGAGGTTCTGCCCTTGCTGTGGTGCTTCAGCACGCCGGCGGCTCTCGTCGTAATGGTGTACGGGACCGGACTGGGCCGGGAATATTTCGGCTTCACCTTTTTGCCGCGATCGCGCCGGGAAGCGGGATTTGTCGTTCTGTTGCTGTTCAGCGGACTCGTATTGTTTTTGGCCACGAATTTTATGGTCGGCGGAATTTCCTATACTGGCGAACTTTGGCAGTTGTCTGGAATGAAAATCTATACATTTAGTTTTATGATGCTGTTCATCGTTGGGATCTCCGAGGAAGTCATCTTCCGCTGCGGAGTACTGACACTGTTCGCGACGTATTTAGGGCGATTTGGCGGCAATCGCTGGTGGGGCCGGCATCCCCGGACCGCCGCGGTCATCGCAACATCGGCACTGTTCGGCGTCGCGCATTTTCCGCATGGGCCGCTGATGATTTTTCTGGCGTTTCTGGCCAGTTTGCTTTACGGGCTGGCGTTCGTAGGCGGGCGAAGTCTGTTCGGGCCGGTGCTGCTGCATGGTCTGCTCAATGTGCTGATTCTGAAGAACTTTCAGTTGCTCGCATTCTAATAATACAATAATAATAAAATACAGGGATTGATCCCAAAATCCAGTTGCTAAATGGATCGCCGGCAAATGATTAATGGTGGAACATAGGATATATACTCACTACGAGATAAACAGGCGGGGACCGACAAAAAATGAACCCGTTGCGTTAAATGGGAACCTTGCCATTCGTCGACGCAGCGCTGAAAATTTTCCAGGCAAAATCAACAGGGATGTTGATTTTAGACCCAAGCGACCGGATGGAGCATTGGGGTCGGCTGGAAAACCGAAGCGCGAGTCGAAACGAATGCAGGCGATCCATTCAGCAACGGGGCTTTTTGTCGGTCCCCGCTTATACCTATACTAGTATTATCCCAGGCCGAATTCCTGCACCAGGAATTCGGCGATTTTTTTTGCCCCGCCGGGCGGTCCCATGCGCTCGCGGCCGACCGCGCCCCGCCGGACCCGTTCTTCCGGATGGGCCAGCAGATAGGAGATCTCCCGCGATACGCCTTCGGGAAAATCGCTGATATAGGCGGCGGCGCCGCCGAGGAGACGTTCCTGGTCGATCATCCGGGACGGCGTCGTCTGGGCGCCCGCGCCCACGAAGCTGACCACCGGCCGGCCCATGCCCGCCGCCTGCTCGTTGGCCGTGCCGGCCATGCCGATCACCAGCGTCGAGTCATGCAGCACCCGTTCAAACAGATTTTTGCCCATCTGCACCGACTTGTCGCCTTTGCGCAAGCGTTCCCCTTCGGTGAGGGTCCAGCCGTCGGATGCCACCGAGGCGGCCATTTTTTCGATATCCAGCACCGGCGACAGGGCACAGAGATACTGCGCCGGCTCAGGAATTCCGTCGATAACGGTGAGGATGCGCCGGAAGTTGTGGTCCGCTTCGTCCCGGCTGCCAGGCAGCAGGCCGATGACCGGCGGGTCGGTCGCTTTTTCCGGACCCGGTTCGCCAATGCCGTCCATGATCGGGTTGCCGAGAAACCGGGCATCAATTCCTTTGGCCCGCAGGCATTCGGCCGTGTAAGCATCCCGCGTCAGCACCCGGGAGGCGAAATGGCGAATCACCCACTCTTCGATTCCGGAATGGGGATTCATGTGGTTGGATTTGGCCAGCGCCAGGAAGACCGATTTGCGGCCCAGGCCGAAATAGGCATGAATCAGCAGGAACACGTCGCCGACCACGAACGCGTGGTCGAATTCGGAGCGGCGTTTGGCCAGAAAGCCCAGATAGCGAAAATAATCCCGCGCATACGGGATGTCTTTCAGGAACAGGCGGAACTCTTGGCTGCCAAATCCCTGCCCCGGCGGAAAAGCGCCTTCCCAAACCGTTTCAAAGCCATGCTTCTGAAAGTCGTTGCCGCTGGAAACCATCGGAATGGCGACGATCGGATGCTGCGGCGCAAGACGGCGCAGTTCGCAGGCGATGAGGGCTCCGGTGCGGTCTTCGCCGAAGCCGTTAGTCAGAAAGGAGATTTTCACGTAGCGCCTCCGCAATGATCCGCGCGGCGCCCCGCTCGCGCGTCAGTTCCAATAGATCGGCCCGTAGTTGCTCCCGTCTCGCCGTATCCAGCCACAGTTCCGATGCGTACTCCGCCACCCCGGAGGTGGACAAAATCCCCCGCAGTTCCGGCGCCAGCATGCGGCCCGCCATCCGGTTGACCATGGACATGTAGGGAACCCGTGGACTCATCCAGGCGATGATCCATTTTTTTATGTGATTGAAAGGGAAAAACCGTGGATACAGCAGGCCGAGCAGCCCCTCAAAAGGAATGTTCTCGATCGAGTTCAGCGGCATCAGCATGACGAAAGGAACTCCCAGCGCGGCGCATTGCAGGTTGTTCGTTCCCGGCAATACGATGGCCAAATCCGCCACCACGAACGCATCGTGGCTCTGCGCGAATACGATGAGAATACGATGATCCAGACCGGCAAAGTAGGTATCGCCAGCCGGGGATTCCGTCCATTCC
>CAZRQI010000280.1:0-2532 GCA_964602025.1 uncultured Veillonellaceae bacterium | reverse complement strand
CGCAGCTGCGCGTCTATGAAGACCGGGTGCAAGTCTGGGACGGGAACGTTCACACGCCGGTAGACCTGCTGTATCGGTTGCATCCGCTGGAAAAACTGGCGGAAGAGCAGGACACCGACGGCTATCCCACCGGACGCCGTGCCCTGGAGATCGTGGCCGAGGGCCGGCTGGCCCTGATCAATCCGCCGGCGGCGATCATCGCCCAATCCAAGGCGGTGCAGGCGCTGATCTGGAACCTGCATGAATCCGGCGAGTTCTACACTCCGGAGGAACAGACGGCGATCCAGCGCTATATGTTGCCGACCTATTTTGAAAATCGTTTTTTGGGCCGTTCCGCCTACGTAACCAAGCCTGTTTACGGGCGGGAAGGCGGCGCCGTGACCCTGTTCGGCCCGGACGGGGTGGCGCGGGCGCGGGACGAGGAACCGGAATACTGGGACCAGCCCGTCGTGTACCAGCAATATGCCGAATTGCCCAAACTTACGGTGGAAACGCTGAATGGTCTCTATTGCGGGCGGATGATCTTCGGCTCCTTCCTGATCGACGGGCAGGGCTCGGGCATCGTGGCCCGGGTGGGCAGCCGGATCACCGGGAATATGGCCTATTTCCAACCTTTATGCCTGTCAACAACCGATGCGTGGAAAGGAGAATGAGCGATGGTTTTGCAACAATGGTCCAGCTTCGTCAACTTCCTGATTTATCTGGTGGTATCCATTCCGCTGCTGCTGATCGGCATCAAGATCTTCATGTGGCAGACCCCCTACAACGAGATGGAGGTCATCAAGGACGCCGCCTGCTGCGATACCAGCGTCAAGGATGAGGCCGGGACTGCCGTGGCGCACAGTCTGGGCGGCAAAGTCGTCGGCCAGGCCCTGGTCATGGCATCGGCCATATTCCATTCCGTCAGCGTGCTCGACCTGGTGATCTGGGGAGTCATTGGCATCATCTTTCAGGTTCTGGTCTATTATGTGTTTGAAAAACTGACGCCGTTCAAGGTGGATGAAGAGGTCGTCAAGGGCAACATCGCCGTCGGGATTTTTTCCGCCCGGCTCAGCTTCGCCACCGGTTTGATCCTGGCCGCACTGATCAGTTGAGCTTTTTCCGCAAAGCGTTTGACAGAAGGCGAATAGTTTAGTATGATAATTGTCGCGGGTGTGATTCACGCCGCGTGTTTGATCGTGGGGGCATAGCTCAGTTGGGAGAGCGCTTGGTTCGCATTCAAGAGGTCAGGGGTTCGAATCCCCTTGTCTCCACCACGTATTTTCAAGGCTTTCGGCGATTTCGTCGAAGGTCTTTTTTTTCGATCTGTGAAGGCAAACTGTTGCGACGGTTAAGGCTAAGAAAAACCAGTGACCTTGTTCCTCGTTCGTGCTACAATTAACTTGGAGGTGTTAAGTATGGCAAAAGAAGCAACGGTTCGCGCCCGCATTGAACCGAAACTTAAAGAGAGCGCCGAAGAAATCCTTAAAAAGTTGGGTCTGAATGCAACGACGGCCATTACGATTTTTTACAGTCAGATTACGCTGCGGCGCGGATTGCCGTTTGAAGTAGAAATTCCCAATGCGATGACACGGCGGACTTTCGCAGCGACCGATAAAGGCGAAGGGCTTACCCGCTGCAAAGATGCTGATGACATGTTTCAAAAGCTGGGCATCTAATGCGGACGCCGATATTCACAAGCCGATTCGAAAAAGACGTGAAAGTCGTCAAAAAGCGCGGCTGGAATATCCCGGCCATGAAAAAGTTGATCTATTTGGTTCTCGAGGGAAATCCGCTGCCGCGTGAGAATAATGACCACGCTTTGACAGGCAACTGGAAAGGGCGGCGCGGTCCGCATATTGAGCCGGATTGGGTATTAATCTACAAAATTGACGGCGACACGGTCATTTTTGAACGAACCGGCAGCCATTCCGATCTATATGAGTAAAAATTGGGACGACTGAGGCCATAGAATTTTCAGGGCTTTCGATGGTTTCGTCGAAAGCCAAGTTTGCCTTTTAAATCCGTAAACTCGGGACTGACTCCTACCGGCTGTTGTTGGTAGGAGTTTTTCTATTTGTGGCGATGTGCTTTGTGATGGCGAGTATTTTATAAAAGTATTCACAGCTTTGCCGACATAAGGATATATGTTTTTTTTATCATTTCGTCCAGATTTATTCGGCTGCGCATTCAATTCATATGGACTTGACCATCGATGAGGTTGTAGTTTTTTTATCCTTCAGTGACAATAAAGCCATTGCTGCATACTGAACCTTTTGGGTAATAATGCAAATAGCGCTCAGTTCGGCTGTTCAATATAATAATATCAACTTCAACTCCAGATCCCAAGATTATTAAGCTGCAATGGACATCGGAAGGATGATTGGGCTGGCTGGGCGATTGAACAATTATAAAAGGAGCTGAATAAAAAGAAATAGTTAACTATATTGCTGGATTCAAATTTATAGGGACTGCTGATAAAAAAGAAGGAGCGATGGAATAATGGCACAAAACACGAACCAAAAGGGCTCGAATGATCTGAGCAATATCAAA
>CAZRQI010000279.1:0-2546 GCA_964602025.1 uncultured Veillonellaceae bacterium | reverse complement strand
GCGCCGGCCATCACTTTAGCGGCGATCAGCATTCCCTTATGGGCCAGGCTCGTTGCGCTCTGCGCCACGGTTTGCCAGGAATGCCCCGGAGTTCCGAAAGCCTGACAAGCCACACACAGCTGCGCCGTTGGCAAAATCCAGCTGACATCGCCGACATCGGTCGAACCGGTCAACAACCGCGAAGAATGCACACAGGTCAGAATCATGTCGGACACGACCTTCTCCGACAGGGCCCGGACCATCGCCGTGCCCGCACCGCCCATAAAATCGGCCGCCATCTGCAGGTCGTTGCGCCGGTCCTGCTCGGTCAGTGTCGCCTGAATGCTCCGAGCAAACTGCAATTCCGCTTCGTCCGGCGTCGGCGCACCGATGGCCTGAAAATTGTCCAGCAGGATTTGTCCCAAAATCTCGTTGGGAATGTAATTCGAGCAGGCTTTTTCAAAGATCACTTCACATTCCGTCTCGGTCATCAGCGCCGCGCCCTGGGCAATCTTGCAAATCCGTTCGTAGATTTCCTGGACCTGCGCCACTTGCGGCGCCCGCATCAAATACAGGACTTCCGCTTCCGCCTGCACCACGTTCGGCGATACGCCGCCCGTATTGGTCACGGCGTAATGAATGCGCGCCTCCTGAACCACATGCTCCCGCAGATAATTGACGCCCACGTTCATCAGTTCCACCGCATCGAGCGCACTGCGGCCCAGATGCGGCGCCGTGCCGGCATGGGAACTCTTGCCGTGGAATTTGAAGGCGACTTGATAGTTCGCCAGTGTGCTCATCGAAAAAATCGTGTTGTGTGTCATCGGATGCCAGGTCAGAGCGATATCCGCGCCGGCGAAGACCCCTTCCCGCGCCATGAACGCTTTCCCCGACCCGCCTTCTTCGCCCGGACAGCCATAATACCGAACGGTTCCCGGGATTTTTGTTTCGGCCAGATATTCTTTGACAGCCACTGCCGCCGCCAACGCGCCGACCCCCAGCAAATTATGGCCGCAACCATGACCGTTCCCGCCGGCTTCGAGCGGCTTCGGCCCGGCAACGCCCCGTTCCTGCGCCAATCCGGCCAGCGCGTCGTATTCTCCCAGAATCGCCACCACCGGAGCGCCGCTGCCATAGCTGGCCACAAACGCCGTGGCCAGGCCGCCGATTCCCTTTTCCACGGCAAAGCCCGCCTCCGCGAGCATATCGCAAAGAAGATCCGCCGACCGGGTTTCCTCGAACCGCATTTCGGCGTATTCCCAGATCGCATCACTGGCCCGTGTGAACCATTCGCCCTTTTCATCAATGATCGCTTGAATGCGTTTCTTGTCCATCCTCGGGTTCCTCCTCTATTGCGCCTGCAGTTTGGCGCGCCGTTCCAGATTTTTTATCTCGCGGGCCATAAACCAGGCCGTCACCAGCGAAGCCACCAGGTCGGAAGCCGGGCCGGCGAGCCAGATCCCGGTCAGGCCCCAAAAGTTCGGCAAAATATAAATCAAGGGAATCAACAGGATGATTTGCCGCAGCAGATTGAACACAATCGCATATTTGGCCTTGCCGACCGCCTGAAAATAATTGGCGCCAATCAACTGTACGCCGATAATCGGCAGCAGCGCCAAGAAAGTTTTCAGGCCGGTTGATCCCAACCGGATCAATTCGGCATTGCCATTGAACAGGCGGACGATCTGTTCGTCAAATGCCAGAATGAGCAAAAAACTCAGGCAGCAAAAGGCGGTTGCGGCAATCGTGGCTATTTTTACTACTTCGATGACCCGGCGGAACTTTCCTGCGCCGAAATTATAGCCAATGATCGGCTGGGCCCCCTGGCTGATCCCCATAACCGGCATCAGGCTGAGCATCAGCACCCGGTTCACAATGCCGAAGGCGGCGACCGCCAGCACGCCGCCATAAGCCAGCAGTTGATAGTTGAGAATCACCATGACCAAGCTGGCGCTGGCCTGCAGCAGAAACGGGGCCATGCCGATCCGGGCGATTGCGGCGATGATTTCGCGACGCAGCGACAGATTTTTTTGTTTGAGCCGCATCGTGCCCACGCCGCGGATGAAATAGGACATCACCCAAATCGTCGCCACCGCCTGGGAGGCAACGGTCGCCCAAGCCGAACCCTTGATCCCCATGTGGAAAACAAAAATAAACAAGGGATTCAACGCCGTATTCAAAAGAGCGGCAATCAGCATCGTCTTCAGCGCCGTGTTCGGATCGCCCTGGGCCCGGATCAGGTTATTGATGCCGAAACTCACGTGCATGAATATGCTGCCGCCCAAAATGATGGTCGAGAAATCCCGCGCATAGGGCATGACTTCCGGCGTCGCCCCCAACAAAATCAGCAGGGGGTCCAGAAACGCCAGTGAAACGGCGGTCGTAAGCAGGACCAGCACAATCATCAGCATGACGGCATTGCCCAAAATCAGCTCGGCGCCGTCCTTGTCCTTTTGCCCCAAGCGAATCGAGACCATCGCGGCGGCGCCCAATCCGACAAACATGCCGACCGCCATCAAAATGACCATCAAGGGAAACGCCAGCGTCACCGCTACCAGTCCGACTTC
>CAZRQI010000278.1:0-2601 GCA_964602025.1 uncultured Veillonellaceae bacterium | reverse complement strand
TTGCGCCTGCCGCGGATCTTTATGCTGTTCCTGCCGCCGGTCGTCATGATGCTTGGCTGGAGCTGCCTGCACCGCGGAAAATCCAAGACCGCTGAGCATCATCGCCGTCAGTGCACAGGCCATGAACTTGTTCCTCTTCGTTAACATGTTGATCCACTTCCTTGTCGTTTGTTCGATATTTTGCCAATTGCCGGTCACCCATCGTGACTGTTTCCCCTGTCTATAAGTATGAACCGGAATTATTGCAACAACGTGACAGGATTATTACAGTTTTGTCAACAACGTCGGCGATCCGCAACTGTCGGCTGCCAAAAAAATGCTCGCCGATCGCTTTGAACCCGAGAGTTTCCGTGTGTCGAAATATTTCTCTTTACTTCACGGGCAATACTATTTTAAAATTACATCAAAGCAGACAAATTCGCCAACACAGCCATAACTGGCGCAACGACCTAATTTTGGCTTCATCGGCCGTGGCGAAGCGGCTTCGACAAAACAGCAAGGAGGGAACAATCATGCAGCTTAAAGGTGTTTTCCCGGCGATGGCCACCCCGTTGACTCCGGAAGAAAAAATCGACACGACCGCCCTGCGCAAACTTGTCCATTATTTGATCGACGGTGGAATTCACGGCATTGTAGCGTTGGGCAGCACCGGAGAATTTCCGGCCATGACCGAATCGATGCGCCGAATCGTCATGGAAACCACCTTGGCGGAAGCGGGCGGCAAACTTCCGGTATTGATCGGCTGCGGGGAACCCGGCACCCAACGGACCATCGAACAAGTTAAATTTGCGTCCAGAGCCAAAGCCGACGCCGTGCTTGTGGCGGTGCCCTATTACTTCAATATGGATCAGGCAGCAGTGATCCGACACTATCAGATGGTGGCGGACGCCTCCGAACTGCCGGTCATCCTGTATAACTTCCCGCAAATGACAAAAACGACGTTTGCGGCGGACACCGTGGCCAAGCTCGCCCAACATCCGAATATCATCGGGATCAAGGACAGCTCGGGTGATTTTTTCGGCATGCAGCGTTTTCTCGACGTTACGGCCGGAGAAGATTTTGCCGTGATGTCCGGCAATCCGGCGCTGGGCCTCTCCGCGTACGAACTGGGCGCCAAAGGCGGCATCTACGCCGGATGCAGCCTGTTCCCCCGACAATGCGCGGCCGTATATGAAGCGTTCTGCCGGGGCGACAGAGACGCCGCCATCGCGCTGCAGAAAAAAGTATCCTTGATTCCAATGATGGGCGGTTTCGGCCCGAACGCCGCCGTGGTCAAGTTCGGTCTGAACAAGCTGGGGATCTGTGGCCCGACCGTTGCCGCCCCCTTTATTCTCCCGCCCGGTCAGGATGACAAGATTCTGGCCTGGATGAAGCGAATCGGCATCGAAGTCTGAATCGAACCCACCACCGAAAAAAAAAAGACCGGAGCTAAGCAACAAGTTGCTTAGCTCCGGTCTTTTTTATCCGATGAATCAGCTCTCTTCACAGAGAAATTCGTCGTCCCGCTTCCGCCGACCAATACGCGGCGTAGGTGGCGCGAATGGTGTCGTAGGCCAGATTGACATCCGCCAGCGGCTGTCGCCCCAAGGCCACGCACTCCATGAAATCCTGGATTTCCTGGATATACCCCCGCGTCCATTCTTCTTCCAGACAAACGAATTGCCAGCCCGTCTTGCGGTCCACCTTCTCCGTTATATATACGTCCTTCAATTTTGCTTCATCGGTCAGGTACGTCACCATCCCGGTGCTCGGGCACATGTTCGCGTTGAGAATCCCGCCGGTCGTGTAGGTTTCCACCAGATTCCGAACGCCGCCCAGAATCATGTCGCCGGCAAAAACCGTGCTCTTGGTTCCGTCGGTAAAGGTCAGGTTCAACATCGCCCAGTCTTCCACATCGACCGGATGGGAAAGAATATAGCGGTGCTCCACTTCGGACAATCCGTCGCCAATATTGCCGACATCCGCCGTGACCGTCGCAATGTCGATTTTTTCACCGCGCGCCCGGGCCTCCACCTGTTTCAGGTACAAAACAGCCGACAATGGGTGGCAACCCTGCCGGATCAGCGCCCCGCCGCCAGTCATGTCCCAGCGGGCGGCATGTTCGGCATGGGAACCGCTATGGCTCTCTTCCGCCTTCATAAACAGAATTTTATCTTTCGTTTTCTGCAAAATCTCGGCGCTTTTGCTCACCGCCGGCGCGTACACCCAATTCTCCGCATACATGAACAGTTGGCCGCTGGCTTCCATGCGAGCTTTTGTCGTCGCCATCTCCGCCATGACCCGCTCGTACATCACCTCTTTTGATAAGCAGCGACCAATCGGCGCCGGATCGCCCGCTTGGCCGAAATAGCCTGTGAAAGGTTTTTCGCAAATCACATGCTTGCCAGCAGCCATCGCTTCGACGATCATGGGCGCGTGCAATACGGCCGGCGTGCAGATGTCGACCACATCGATCTCATCGTCTTTCAACAGCTCCCGGTAGTCCCGATAAACTGTCGGAATGCGACGCCGCCTGGCAAACTCCAGCACATGATCACCGCGGGAAACAACCGCCTTGACGACGGCATCGACGCCGTAGACCCGTTGGTAAGCGTTCATATG
>CAZRQI010000277.1:927-2612 GCA_964602025.1 uncultured Veillonellaceae bacterium | reverse complement strand
CGCCTCCGGCTCGTCGAAGATATACAAACCATTGCTGCGGAAGCCACCACGTATGCCACGCTGTCGGGAACCCTGAATTCTTCTTCCACGACGCAGGGAACTTGGCCGGAAACCCTTCCCTCATCGTACACATCCGACGCATCCAGCACGATTACGGTCTACAATGCCTTGGGCGATGAATACGATGTCACGATCAGTTATACCAAATGCGCCACCGGAACGGTGTATACATCGGCCGGCGATGCCGCAGCGGGTACAAATGGCGAAAGCGTGACGATTGTGTATTGGGAAGCCTCGGATGCGGAAACGGACATTACCTCAAACGGCTCCGGCTATCTAATGTTCGATTCGGAAGGAAATTTACTGAATACGACGGATTCCACCACCTATTATTACCAGGCGCAAGCGCTTTCAGGCAGCGCCGTTCCCAACTACACTAGCGCCGCCACTTCGGCGGATTTGACGATTAGTGTTGCAGGAGGAACTGCGACTTCCGTGGATTTGACTGGAGTGGATACCATGGCGGAACTTCAGACCGCCATCGATACCGCGCTGGGTGAAGGCGAAGCAACGGTAAGCGTTAATGCATCCGGATATCTGACTTTGACTTCAAGCACCGGGGAATCCATTGCAGTTGCCGGTACTGCAGCGGGGAATCTTGGATTTTCTACCACCACAAGCTCTGCGACTACCCAAACGATTAATTTGGCTTCTTCGACCGCAGCAATCACCGTCACGCCGGACACGGCATCGTCGACAGCAGCCAGCACGAGTGCGGTCAACGTCGATTTGAACATGGCGGGGATCACCTTGAGCAGCGGCACTGCTACGGTTGCTGTCAGTGACAGCGATGGGTATGCGGGAGGAACGCTGGAGGAATTTACGATCAGCAGCGATGGAACCATCACGGGAACCTACAGCAATGGTGAAACCCAAGTGCTGGGGCAGATCGCGCTGGCGGTCTTCGAAAATGCGGCAGGCCTCGACAAAGTCGGCAGCAACGTTTACCAGGTCAGTGCAAACTCGGGCGAATTCACCGGCGGCGTGGTGGCCGGGTCCAGCGGCTCCGGTGAACTGAACTCCGGCACACTGGAAGCTTCCAATGTCGATCTCTCCGAACAGTTTGCGGATATGATGGTGGCGGAACGGGCGTATCAGGCGGCAAGCAAACTGATTACCGTTACCGATGAAATGATGCAGACTGTCATCAACATGGTCAGCTGACCGATTTAGTTTATTACTTTTAGCAGGGAGAGGTGCGGCCGATGTCCTCCACCTTTGGCGTATACAATCTGGGCTATACCGGGATGTCTGTCTATCAAACCGCGTTGGAAACCGTGAGCCACAACTTGGCGAATGTCAATACCACGGGATACTCACGGCAACGGACAAATACCTCCGAACTGGTCATTTCCAGCAGTGTCGTTGGAAATGGCGCTACCGTCGATTCCGTCACGCGCTTGCGGGATACGATGCTGGACAAGACATATCGGGCCGAAAACGCGGATTTGTCCTATTATGAGGCCAAAAGTGAAACTCTGACCGCCGCGGAAGAATTGCTGGGCGATTTTTCCACCTCAACGTCGGATGACTCAGCCGACGAAACGGGAGTTCAGCTGGCTATGGAGGACTTTTTCGCCAGTTGGGAGGAACTGGCGAAGGATCTTTCCAGCACGAGCGCGCAG
>CAZRQI010000277.1:658-916 GCA_964602025.1 uncultured Veillonellaceae bacterium | reverse complement strand
TATGAATCCGTGGATATGCTGAACGATCTGGCAACGCAGGTGGCGGAACTGAATGAACAAATTGACCTGGCGGAAGCCGGTGGGTTGACGGCCAACGATCTGGAAGATCAACGGGATGCCTTAGTCGATGAAATGTCGGCTTTGGCCGATGTGACGGTGAATGTGCAGACCGATGGAACTTATGAGGTTTTAATTAGTGGCGTTTACTTGGTCAGCGGCGAAAAAACACACACGCTGGTTGCTTCGGGAGATGGATCG
>CAZRQI010000277.1:0-648 GCA_964602025.1 uncultured Veillonellaceae bacterium | reverse complement strand
TCTCACCTGGTCGGAAACCGGAAAAGAGGTTGAACTTTCTTCCGGCAGTATTTTGGCCTTGATGGAAGATGCCGATCAAAGTGTGGTACAGAGCATTGCCGAATCAGACCTGCCCTATGATTTCGATCCTTCTTCCGCCAGCACCATCGGCGAATTGCGGCAGGGCCTGAATGCCCTGATCACAACGATCGCCTATGAAGTGAATGATTTGTTTTCGTCGGGCATCGCCCTGGACGGAACAACCGCCAGTGGCGTACTGTTCTTTGTCAACGGCGACACCGACGGTGAGACCGGCATGAATATCGGCAACATCCAGATCAACACGGCTTTGTCGGCGGATTCCTCTTTACTGGCGGTATCCGCGACCGGCGAGGCGAGCGACGGCGGAATCGCCACCGACATCTCCGGTTTGCAGGATTCGGAGTTGTTGGAAGCCGACGGACTTTCCAAAAGTATTGATGATTATTACACGGCGGTTGTGTCCTGGCTGGCGACAAAGGGCGAAACAACAGATGGACTGGTAACGACGCAGGATAGTTTGGTGACGCAGACTGACACGGACCGACTGGCGGTTTCCTGCGTTTCCATGGAAGAAGAACTATCCAAAATGATCGTATATCAAAGCGCTTACAGCGCTTCATCCAAATA
>CAZRQI010000276.1:0-2629 GCA_964602025.1 uncultured Veillonellaceae bacterium | reverse complement strand
TCGGCCGAATGCAGTTGGGGCAGAAAGTGACGTTCGCGGTGGACGCTTATCCAGACAAAACCTTTTCCGGCAAAGTTGCTTTAATCTCCCGAAGCGCGACAACCTCGTCGAATGTGGTGTATTACCCGGTCTATGTCGACGTGGATTCCGCCGAAGGATTGCTGTTCCCGACCATGACGGCGAGAACGACGATCCAGGTCGGCGAAAGCAAAAACGTGCTGGTGGCGCCGGCGGCCGCCGTGAAAGAGGAAAAGGGCCGGAAATATGTTCAGGTCGTGACGAACGGCAAAACGCAAAGTGTGACGGTGGAAACCGGGCTGAGCGACGACGAAAACGTGGAGATCAAAAGCGGGCTGAATGCCGGCGACCAGGTGATCCTGCCGGTGGCCAAGCCGACCGCGACTACGAATCAGCAGAATCAGGGGCCGCCGCCGCGCTTGTAGACCGAGTGGATGGAGAAGGAAACATGATTACACTGCAAAAATTAATGAAGATTTATCAGATGGGAGACTCGACGGTTCATGCGCTGGATGGAGTGAGCCTGTTCATCGGGCAGGGCGAGTTCGTGGCGATCACGGGACCGTCCGGATCGGGGAAATCGACGCTGATGAATATTCTGGGCTGCCTGGATCGGCCGACTTCCGGCTCGTATCAGTTGGATGGCGCGGAAGTCGCCATGCTGAACGACGATCAGCTGGCCTTGACCCGCAATAAAAAAATCGGCTTTGTTTTTCAAAATTTCAATCTGTTGCCGCGGATTTCGGCGCTGCATAATATCGCTTTGCCGTTGGTCTATGCCGGCGTTGACGAAACGGAACGTCTGGAGCGGTCCCTGACCGTGCTGACCAAGGTGGGACTGGTGGAACGCCGCGACCACCGTCCCAATGAACTTTCCGGCGGGCAACGCCAGCGAATCGCCATCGCCCGGGCGCTGGTCAATGATCCGGCCATTCTGATCGCCGACGAACCGACTGGCAATCTGGACACGAAATCCAGCCTGGAAATTATGGACATTTTTTGTGATCTTCACAAACAGGGGAGAACCATCATCATGGTCACGCACGAACCAGACATTGCGGCCTACGCCGAACGAGTCGTCCATGTGCGGGATGGCCGGATTCTCAAAGACGAACAAAATGCCGACAGGGTGGCTGTGTAGGAAGGGGGTGGAGCTATGTTCCGTGAAAGCATCCGGATTGCGTTGGAAGGTCTGAAGTCCAATAAACTGCGCTCCATTCTCACCATGCTGGGGATTATCATTGGCGTCGGCGCGGTCATTGCCATGGTATCGATCGGCTTGGGCGTGCAGCAGAAGGTGCAGAGCTCCATCGCCAGCCTGGGCAGCAATCTGCTGATTGTGATGCCGGGTTCCAATGCGCCGCCGGGTACGGTTCGGCTGGCGGCGGGATCGAATATCACGCTGACGAACCAGGATGCCAAGGCGATTTCCAAACAAGTGGGCGGGATCAGCTATGTATTGCCGGCGGTTAGTTCCCAGTATCAGGTGATTTACGGCAATCAAAACTGGAAAACCAGCGTGCAGGGGACAACGACGGATTTTTTGCCGGTCCGGAATTACAGCGTTTCGGCTGGTTCATTCTTTTCCCACAGTGACGACAATTCCCGGGCCCGGGTGGCGGTGCTGGGGCAGACGGTGGCCACCAACCTGTTTGGCGCGGCCAGCCCGGTCGGCAAAACCATCCGAATCAATCAGGCGCCCTTTCGGGTGGTCGGCGTGCTGAGCGCCAAAGGACAGTCGTCGATGGGGCAGGACCAGGATGATCTGGTGCTGGTTCCGCTGTCAACGGCCCAGGACCGGCTGATGGGTATTACCTACCTGAACAATATCAGCATTCAAGCGAAAAACGCTGAGGTCATCAACAAAGTGCAGGAAGACGTCACGACTTTGCTGCGGAGCCGCCACCGCCTGGCGGCGGGTGTGGAGAACGATTTCACAGTGCGGAATATGACGGCCCTGATGGCGACGATGACAGAAACGACCGGGACTATCACGGTACTGCTGGGAAATATCGCGGCGATCTCCCTGCTGGTGGGGGGGATCGGCATCATGAACATCATGCTGGTGTCCGTCACGGAGCGGACCCGGGAAATCGGCATCCGCAAGGCATTGGGGGCAACATTCCGCAATGTGCTGCTGCAATTCATCATTGAAGCGGTGGCTATCAGCGTTACCGGCGGCCTGTTCGGCATCGCCATCGGCATCATCGGCGCCCGGGTCATCTCCTGGGTTGCAGGCTGGAATACGATTGTGGCCTGGTGGGCCATCGTGGGCGCATTCGGCGTGTCGGTGCTCATCGGACTTTTCTTCGGCGTGTACCCGGCCCGCAAAGCGGCGTTGCTCGACCCGATCGAAGCGCTGCGATACGAGTAGCTGCAATATGAGCAGATTCAAGCAGTTTAGAAAAAGCTTCATATAAATAAACGTAAATGCTAGCTTGATCATGCCTGAAGAATTCCTGAGTGTTGGCAGTTGTAAACGGATTTGCAAAAGAAACTGTACAGAAATAGATTTTTCTGACAGTTTCTTTACATTTTCGGCGGAAACACGAAGCGATTTTGTTCAAGTATACAAAACACATTGGCAAAGTGCATAGACAATAACGATTGG
>CAZRQI010000275.1:0-2643 GCA_964602025.1 uncultured Veillonellaceae bacterium | reverse complement strand
ATGCTCGTCGGCAGATCATGGCTTACCTGTATGACGTACCGGAAGCGAAGTCCAGTTTGCCGGCGTCGATCAGATCGAACATGCCGTCCTGAATAACTTCCGTGAACACGGTCAGGTTGGAGAACGGCGAGTCCACGAGACCGCAGACCACCGCGTTGGCCACGGAGCCTACGCCGGATTGCAGCGGCAGCAGGTTCTTGGGCAGACGGCCGTTTTTGATTTCATATTGGAAGAACTCGATCAGATGGGCGCTCATGGCTTTGGCATCGTCGTCGATGGCCGCCAGCGGGCGCACAAAGTCGGGAATGTCGCAGGGAACGATCGCAACGATCTTCGCCGGATCACAGGGAATGTAAGTTGTTCCGATGCGGTCATCCACTTTTACGATCGGCACCGGCAGGCGGTTCGGCGGATCCAGCGGCACATATACGTCATGCATGCCTTCGAGTTCGAGCGGCTGGGTCACGTTGACTTCAACAATAACCTGTTTCGCGCTCTGCACATAGGAAGCAGTGTTTCCCATCGAGGTGGTCGGCACGATATGTCCTTCTTCGGTGATCGCGCAGGCTTCGACGATGGCTACATCGACTTCACCGCCCAGATAGCCGTAACGGGACATTTGCGCAGTATGGCTCAGATGCAGGTCGGTGTAAGCGATTTCACCGCTGTTGATCTGTTTGCGGATCGCATCATTGGTCTGATAGGGAAGCCGACGGGCGATACCTTTGACTTCGGCCAGGGCGCCGTCCAGTTCTTTACCGACGGAAGCGCCGGTCCACAGATTCACCTGGAACGGGTTGGCTTTCATCCGCTCCGCCAATGCCAGCGGCACAGCCTTCGGATAGCCAGCCGGGGTAAATCCGCTGACGCCGAGATTCATACCCGGTTTGATCAGGGCCGCCGCTGCTTCGGCTGTGGTGATCTTGGCCTGAAGCGCACTATTGCGGACACGGTCTTTGATTTCGATCATGCAGTCTCTCCTCCTCAAAGTATGATGATTATTCCAGGGGCCTCGCCCCAAACTGGACCTTCAAACCCGTCAAATAATCGTGAAAACATTCTCAAGATCATTCAAAAAAAACACGCCATGAAATGTATATGCGCCAGCGCACAATACAAACCATGGCGTTGCTTATCTTTACATTCTTCGCTCAAGGAAACCCTGCACGAAAAACTGTAAGCGACATCTGTTTGCTGCGGTATTTTCAGCCATGCATCTTTGCCCGACCGTCCATACAATTCAATGTTCCGTTACGAGTCGTTCTGATTCCCGATGGCTAATCCGATCGCTCTCCCCTTTTCTGCAAAGGACTTTACGGAACGGCTATCAAACAGTTGACCGCTCTTGTTCCATCTAATATTCTATACGAATTTCTCAGAAAGTCAACAAGAATTTTCCACACAATTTGAAAACTTTACCCGGCCGACTCCCGCCCTATGGCAGCTGACGGCGCAAATGATAGGAAAGAGTCGTTAA
Organism: uncultured Veillonellaceae bacterium; assembly: GCA_964602025.1. Classification (GTDB taxonomy): domain Bacteria; phylum Bacillota; class Negativicutes; order UBA1444; family UBA1444; genus UBA1444. Next base: position 1,166 of record CAZRQI010000275.1, on the reverse strand, counting down.
TCCCACAGACAAATCCTCGCTCACCAGTTGGACGGAGTCCGGAACGCGGATCCGCACTGGCGCGAAATTCCAGATCCCGTGGACGCCGGCGGCAACCATCCGGTCGGCGATTGTCTGCGCCTCCGCCGCCGGGACGGTGATGACGCCGATCTGGATGTTCCGGTCGGCGATGACAGTCTCCATCTCCGATACAGAACCGACTTCCACACCGCTGATGACCTGACCGACCAGCGCTGGATTCTGATCAAACAAAGCCGCCAGATGGAACCCCATCGAGGCGAAATTCCGGTAATTGGCCAACGCCCACCCCAGGTGGCCGATGCCGACGATCCCGATATTCCAGCGACGGTCGATTCCCAGGATGACGCCGATATTGTTCAGTAGTTCCCCGACATGATAGCCGACGCCTTTTTTGCCGAAAGCGCCGAATCCCGCCAGATCCTTGCGAATCTGCTCCGGTGTCACGCCGATGCGCCGACCGAGTTCTTCGGACGACACAATATCCGAGCCCTCCGACTTGATCAGCCGGAGGGTTCGGAAATATAGCGGCAGGCGATCCACCGTCGCCCGGGAAATACTGCCATACTTGGGGTTCAGCACCGGTTCTGCGCCTTGTAATGAGTATGGAGCAGATGATGCGATTTTTCGCCCAACGGTTTACCCAGCCAAGTGTCATAGAGTTCCTTGATGGCCGGATTTTCGTGGGACTTGCGCAGCTGCGAGCCCTGATCGCATTGATAGATCGCGGCGATCCGGTTCAGGCGAGTTTCCTCGCATACCGGCACCGGTTGTCCGCCGCCGCCGATGCAACCGCCGGGGCTGGCCATGATTTCAATGAAATGGTAGTCGGCTTCGCCGGCCCGAATTTTTTCCATCATGATTCGGGCGTTCGCCAACGTATTCGCTACCGCGATCTTGACCGTCAAATCACCGATCGGCACCGCAGCTTCCTTAATTCCCGCCAGACCCCGCACCTCCTTGAAATCGATGGATTCCAGTGTCTTGCCGGTGACGACTTCCGCCACCGTACGCAAAGCAGCTTCCATAACGCCGCCTGAAGATCCGAAAATCACACCGGCGCCGGTGGCGATGCCAAACGGCGCATCGTACTCCTCAGCCGGCAAAGCGGCAAAATCAATGCCGGACTCCTTGATCATACGCCCCAG
>CAZRQI010000274.1:1980-2646 GCA_964602025.1 uncultured Veillonellaceae bacterium | reverse complement strand
CCAGCTGACGCAAGTTGTCGTTGGGCTTGGCAAAGCCTTCTCGATGCGTTTCACCCCGGTCGAGGTATTCATTGCCTATTTTAAGCTTTTTGCCGTGCGCTTCCAGCATTCCGTCTTCCGGATAGACTACGCCGGCATGGCGCATGCTGCAGACCCACAGATGCCCGTCGCGGTCGGTATGGGTTGCCAAAATGTGGGCGTGATATTCGCCCGGTTGATCCAGAAGGAAAGGTTTCATGCCCTGGGGTCTGCCGAAGATTCCGCCAACGGAGGCTTTTCCGCCATACGACAGCGTTTTCCGTTTGCCGGCGGCCGAATCGGGATACAACTCCGCCGTAACCGTCACATCAGCCGGCAGGGCGGGCGAGAAGCCGATGCTTTGGCCGTAATTCGTTCCCGCCGGAAAGGCCATGCCCTGAAAGGTAGCGGTTCCCATTGTCATTCGCTTGGCAATCCAGAAATGGTAGGTTCCGCCGCCATGATAACGGGTGCCCCAGCGGTCGGCAATCCAGCCTTTGGCAATGACGGTGTACCGGCCGTATTTTTCCGGCTTCCAGGCAGTGAAGGCGGGAAGACCGGTGGTGGGCCAGCCGCCTTGCTCACGGATAAATGGCGCAGTGCCAAAATCCTGTATTTTACCGTCGGGATCGACGACCTTCAGCGATA
>CAZRQI010000274.1:0-1970 GCA_964602025.1 uncultured Veillonellaceae bacterium | reverse complement strand
GCTGCGCTGCCGGTCAATCGTTTGCGTCGGGAAAATGGGCTCGAGACTATAGGCGATTTTTGCGCCATTGCCGTGATACATGGGCAAAATTACTTCGTCGGGAATAATGTTTCGGCTGGACAGGGCAAAATGGGTTTTGTCCTCGTCCGCGACAACCCCCTGATAGCCATTCGAATTGTATCGGCCAAACAGAACCCAGTACAATCGGGGAGTGATCCGGGCAGCGTCGGTGTGCTGGCCGCTAATGTCCAGGTTGTTGCAGAGCATGGGCGGTGAGTATAGCAAAGAAACTTCCAGGACTTCTCTGGGACGTTGGGCGAATCCTTCGTTGCTCAAATTTCGTCGCTGTTTGTTGACAGTCATGCCAAAATCCAAGCGGAGGCGGTAGATTCCCGGCGGGATATCCTTTGGGATGAGTGGGGCGGCAGAAAAGTGGAGGTTGGCAGGTTTGCCGGGTGTCGGCAGTCGATCGGCGGGAAGGGTCAACAATTCATCCATGGGATTCAGGTAACGGCTTCCGGCATGTTTGCTTACCGCGCCGCTGGAGCCTCCTTCAATGGCGAGACCGGTCGGAGTAAGCAACGTCGACATTCGTTCGTCGCCAGGCAGGCGCAACCAGCCACGGGAATCAAATATCCGTTCAGCGGTGATTAGCAGCAGGAAATTGTCCGGTTTAAGGTTTGCCTGGGATAAAGCCGAGAGCCATGAAGCTGCCAAGGTGAGTTCAATGTCGATGTGCAGAGGGGCGTCAGGCGACAGATCACCCCGGGACAGATGGACAATCGCTGACCAGTCGCCCAAAGCGCTTTTTCCCTGCCCGGAAAATTTCAGGGGATGCGGCGCCGATTCCGCCTGCGGCAATGAAGGGCAAGGCCAGGGAAGAAATGATGCTGCGCTCAACAGGGAAGCGGTTTTGAGAAAAAGACGACGACTGATTTTAGATTTATCGACCATGTTGAAATGGACTGCCCTCCCGGTTTTGCGATTTATAATGTTTAATTCTGGCGTTGGCGGGTAATATCCTGCCAATCAAATGCGGGATTAAGCCTTCCGCAAATGGAATACAAATTTGTCGTGGCAGCAGGGAATAGAGCGCTCAAAGGAGAACTCTGAAAGCAAAAGACATAGAATTAGTTAACGTTTGCGTCGTTCGATTCAGCCAGAATGAAAGAAGGGAGCGAGGACAGATGGCGAAATCCGGCGGCAATATGAAAACACCGCGACAGGTCAGGGAACTGGGGGTTGAGCAGTTACGCTTCTATTGCGACGAAGGTTGCCTGGATTTTGAAACGACCGCCAGTGTAGCTCCTCTCGAAGGAATGATCGGTCAGGAACGGGCGGTGAATGCCGTGGAGTTTGGCTTGCATACGAACAGCCCCGGCTACAATATTTTCATTTCCGGCATGGTCGGCACCGGCAAGTTCACCTACGCCGAACAGGCAGTCCGCAAATGGGCCGTGGGAAAACCGATTCCCCAGGATTGGTGTTATGTCAATAACTTCGAAGACAGCAGCCACCCGATAGCCATTGGCCTGGCGGCGGGAACCGGACATGCTTTTTGCCGCGAAATGGAAGAACTGCTGGAAAATCTGCAGAATGACGTGCCGAAGGCGTTCAGCAGCGATGATTACGAGCGGGAAAAAAACGGCATCATGAAAGAGTTTCAGGCCAAACGAGGGGCGTTGCTTCAAGAGTTCGGCGAAAAGGCGGAAACGTTGTCCGTGCTGCCGCAGTGGTCGCCGACAGGTTTTATGGCGATGCCGTTGCTTGACGGAAATCCTGTTTCGCCGGAAGAATTTGAGAAGCTGGACAAAGAAAAAAAAGAAGAGATCGCCGCCCATATGCATGCCGTCCATGAGCTGGCCATGGTGGTGGTTCGCCAGATTCAACATCTGGAACGGGAGGTGCGGGACAAACTGCGGGAAATGGATGGCAAGGTCGGTCTGTATGTTGTCGGTCAGCTGATTGAT
>CAZRQI010000273.1:0-2667 GCA_964602025.1 uncultured Veillonellaceae bacterium | reverse complement strand
ATGATCTGGCCGATTTTAGGACTTTTGGCATTTTCCTTGATAAATGTCCAGCGCGCTTCCTTTGCCACCCAGAAAATATTGACCGCCGTGTATTCGTCCCGGTCTTCCGGATCAGACAAGGCGTCCTGCTTCAGTTCCTCGTACTTTTCTTCAAAGGCGTCGGAAATGTATTTCAAGAACAGCAGTCCCAGCACGACATGCTTGTATTCGGCTGCATCCATATTGTTGCGCATCTTGTCCGCAGCCTGCCACAGTTTTTCTTCGAATCCCAGTGTTGCGCCGTTGTTATTTTCCGCCATCTCAGCATCCCCCTACAAAGTTTTTGTATAGTTCCGAGCGTTCCTTTTCCCATCGCTGTTCGAGTGCTGCTTTTTCCCGCCGATATCGTTCCTGTTCGACAAGAAACTGTCGGACGAGGATTTGCTGGCTTTCCATGGGCAGCAGCGGAATCTCCATTTCGCCGATGTCGTTGGGATTGATGTTCATAATCGTGGTTCCCCGTTGAAAACTCTTGATCAGCATTTGTCCGATGGGACTGTCCAGGAATATCTTCAGATATTGCGGCGCGATCTTCTCTTTGATCCGCAGCACGATGATGTTCGCCGAGGCGATGACCACGTGCTCCGTTTCCGGAAAGACGGCGACTTTGTTTGAAGTCCCGCGACAGGTGAGCAAAATATCGCCAGATTCCAGTTGATACCGTTTCACCTTGCGAATTTCTTCATGAATGGTATCCATGTTTTCGAAGACCAGTTCGCCTTCATCCATGTTGGATATGTTCAGGACTCGTATTTTCCCTGGCTGCAGATCATCTTTCAGTACCGACTTGCCGCGGAAGATTTCCGCCACATCTTTCAGCTTGATTTTTGCGATTCCGGACGCCTTAAACTTTTGGATGGCTTCGTTATCATCGGCGAGATATATTTCGGTCCGCCAATCCTCATGCCTGCTGAAGTCTGCGTCGGAAACCCAGTGTTTTTGCTTTAGTGCCAGTTTGCCGCTTTCATCGACTATTTTGCCGACTGTGACCCCAGTCGTCGTTTTTGCGTCAAAACCCATTAAATACGTCTTGATGGCGGCATAGGGCCGGAAGATTCCTTCCGGCAGAGAGGTTATGGCTGCCAAATGATAGTCCGCCATGATCCATCGCCTGAATTCCTGAACCGGACCGCTGGCGAAGGTCACTTTGGCCGGCATTACCGCAAGCAGCTTGCCGCGCTCGCCAAGGTGGCGGATCAGGTTTTCTACGGCGATGCATTCCGAGTCGCGAGTGATAAAATGATTGTTGAATTCCTCCGAGTTATAGCGACTGCCAAATGAAGGAATGGTAAACAATAAATCATAGCTGTCGTTTTGTAACAGGTCACGATATATCGACTGATTCAAGATCCTGACATTGCGGTTTTGGGATAAAGCCGTTACCAACAGGAGATAATACACTTTCCTTTCCGTGGTCAATGTGAATTCCACGTTGGGATTCTCTGCGATCAATTTTTGCAGTCCTTCGGCGAATTTTTCCGCTTCGGCTATGAGAATTTTGCCAGTGTCTTGTGTGATTTCCCCAGCCAAATATTCGACCAGATACGCGGGCGCCAGCATCCCCGTGCGGTCGTTTCGACCAGACTTGATCAACAGCTCAATCAGGTCGAGCTCACCGGCAACCGTGTAGAGATTGTAGAAAAATTCCCGATCGCCGGGAAAGTGTCCCAGATCAGATGACTCCGACACGTTTTGCATTTCAGCAAACAAGCGATCTTTGCCTTTCGGGTTGTCAGCTTCCGAAACGGTCTGCATTTCGGCAAATAAATTCTCTTTGCCTTCTGCTGTGTCGGAAATGGATTCTTGCCGATTGTGCAGACTTTGACAAGTCCGAACGGCACGGACTGCTTCGAGCAGGATTTGTTCCCGCTCCACCATGCCGCGAATGTATAACAACTGGATAAAAGATTCCAATGCTTTCGCATTCATTTCCCATTTCCTCCATGATCAGCCATCTGATGATATCATACATCGACTATTTAGTATTTGCAATACTAAATATTAAATTATTTGCTACTCTTTTTTCGTCGAAACTAAAAAACATATTCCCTTCAGCGCAGATCAGCTTGATAAAGGCCGCTCGCTTTCACTGTCTCGTCCAAGCAACTCCAGCAACTCATTCGGAGCCCAGCGATAAAGCAACTACGAGTCAAAAAACGTGCGAACTACTTATTTGTAGCCCGCACGTTTTTGTTTATAGGTTTCTCTCGCTATTCCTCTTCGTCGATTTCGTTTTTGTTCTGAGGCCCGCGTTTGCCAATTTCTCTTTTACCAGCCGCCGGCGGCAAAAAGTTTTCTCCGGTCACTACGCTGCGCCCGGTCTTTTCCTCCAGCTCCTGCCGGGCCCGCTTGGCAATGCGCCCGCCTTTTTTACCTGCCTCCGTATTCTCCTCCATCCCTGTCGCATCGACGCTTTCGGCGATCTGCCGGGTGGAAAGCTCAGCCAGCGCAGTGAAGATCAACTCCGCTTCGCTCATATGGTCGCGCAGATTCTGCGTCTGCAAATTCTTCATCGCTTTGTGTTTCTTGACCGACACGCCGGTCCATTCCTGATGAATGATATTGGTCAATATGGCATATTCCGATTCGCCCTGAATCTCGTGGTCCCGCCAATAATCGGTCAGCTTG
>CAZRQI010000272.1:0-2678 GCA_964602025.1 uncultured Veillonellaceae bacterium | reverse complement strand
GAATTTCCCATGACCCGTTTGCCGATGATCTTGCTGTAGCCTTGGGCTTCGAATTTTTCGATGATCCGGTTCATGGTCCGCGTGGTCACCCCGAACAACGGAGCCAGTTCCTTGATGGTGAATTCATTTTTGCCATGCTGCGCGGCAATGCAGTGCAGTTTGAAGACGGTGTTGACACTGACGCCGACTTTCTCCGAAATGCGCAGGAATTTTTCATCGACGCTGGGAATGGGTGTTTCCTTTTGCGGCTCGACATTGGCCAGCGGGCCGATGATTTTTTTGCCGTTGTAGACGATGAAGGCCAGATTGCCGCCTTTCTTGCCGGCATGGAGCATGCCGCGGGTTGCGCCGCATTTGGCTTCGTTGGCGGTTTTTCCGTAGCCGATGCCGACGCTGATGGTGCTGGAGGTATTCGCCTGAACGGCATGCAGCAAATCGATGCTTTTCAGCCGGTTGGTTTCGTTTTCCAACAACTGCATGGTCGTAAACAGCAGGTAATTTTTGTCTCCGGTCTCGATGACCGCCGCTTGGATTCGCTGGGCGAACAGATAGATCTGTTCCGATACTTTCGTCCGGTTCAGGGCGGTTTGATAATCGTCGTCGGCCAGCAGGGAAAGATCGCTCGGGGCGTCAATCTGAATGCAGATGGCTGCCAGCTGGCTTTGCTGGCTCACTTTGACCAGATATTTCAACTGCAGCTTATAAAGGGTTTCCCGAATGATGTTGGCGGTCGGCTCCAGCAGCAGGCAAGGGATGGAACAGGCGCGCAACTCGTCATAGGCGCCCTGCAGGGCGGTGATGCAGCAGGAAACCTTGTTTTCAAAATAGTTTCGTTTGTGAAATTCACAGATGTGGGTCTGATAATCTTCGGAAGGCAGTTGCTCCTCTGCGATAAAAATCTTCAACTGATCGACGGGAATGCCGATTTCCGCGTATGCTTCATGGAGCAGATCCTGGTCGTAGGTGTCGAAGCTAATGTTGCGGATGTCATAGTCCGTCCAGAGTCTGGCATACAGCAATACCCTCATCAGGGAACTGCCGCTGCGCGGGACGTATTCCCAGGGTACGGTCGGTTTGATGGATTTGCCGGCCAGGGTGTACGGCGTCTTGCCGGTGAACAGCAGGGCGTCCACCTCCAGCTGGTGGTATTTCAGGATGTCCGGCGTTTCCGAATAGATGGAATAGATATATTCCACCGGTTCGATTTGTGGAAAATCCTTTTGGATAATCCGCTTCGTTTTCGCCACGATTTGGGACGGACCGATGATTCCAACTTTCATTGCCGTACTCCTTTTGTGAAAGATCAATCAGCACCGGGCCTGCCGGCTTGCTATTCTGGACGAATTCGGGACAGTATTAGGGCATAGCCTTTATTTGTATAATAACACTAATCGGACTATTCGCAAAGCAGAAATGCGACGACAGCCGAACCTGAACAGATAAAGGAGGAGTGGCGAAATGGAACAACTGCTGAAGAGTATCGAGGCGAAACACGACAAGATGGTCAACTTTCTGGAGACGTTGGTCAACATTGATTCCGGAAATGACAGCCCGGAAGGGGTTGCGAAAGTCGCCCGCATCGTTGGCGGCAAATTGCAGGAAATGAATTTCGACGTGGAATATCTCGAGTACCCGGGCGCTTGCACGCATCTGCTCGCCAAACGAAAAGGGACCGGCGATAAGGAAGTCATGATCATCGGCCATATGGACACCCTGTTCCCGATCGGAACAGCAGCGGCCCGCCCATTCACCATCAAGGACGACAAGGCCTATGGCCCGGGCGTTCTGGATATGAAGGGCGGCATCACAATCGCCCTGTTCGCGCTGGAGGCATTATATGAATCCGGCTGGAACGACAAGAACCTCACGGTGTTTTTCGCCGGCGACGAGGAGTTCGCCCATCCCAAGACCAATGCGCCGGAACTGTTCGAAAAGTACGCCAGGGGCAAGGACGCGGTGTTCAACATGGAAACCGCCAGTGCCGGCCAGGCGGTTCTGGTCGGCCGCAAGGGCAACATCCATCCGGAACTGATCGTTAAAGGAATATCCGCCCACGCCGGCGCGGATCTGGACAAAGGCGCCAGCGCGATCGTGGAATTGGCGCACAAAATCATCGCCGTCAACAATCTGACGGATTTCAGCCGGGGACTGACGTTCAACTGCGGCGTCATCAAGGGCGGCACGGTGGCCAACGCCGTGGCCGACTCCGCCAGCGTCGTCATCGACATGCGGTATCTGACGGTGGCCGACGGCGAGTATGGGATCGAAAGTCTGCGCAAGATCGCGGCGCAAAGTGTCGTTCCCGGCACGACGACGGAAGTGGCGAACCTCCGGGAACGGTTCACGCCGATGGAAGTGACGGAAGGCAATCTGAAACTGTATGAAATCGTCCGGGAACAAGGCAGGAAATTGGGGCTGGACATCGCGAAGAAAGTAGGCGGCGGCGCTTCCGACGCCGGCTGGACGGTCCGGGCCGGCGCGCCGTCAATCTGCTCGATGGGCGCTCTGGGCGCGCTCAATCACAGCGACCGGGAATATATTTTCCTGGCGGGACTCGTCGAGCGGGCGAAGCTGCTGGCGCTGTCCGTAGACGCGGTCTGACGCTGCGGACCCAAACAGAACGGAAAGGAAGGAAAGCCGATGCAAAACGGGAACATCATGGGGCGGACGATGGAGGA
>CAZRQI010000271.1:0-2713 GCA_964602025.1 uncultured Veillonellaceae bacterium | reverse complement strand
ACGACGGCGGCTTCGGTGACATCCCCGGCGCAGGCCCCCGGTTCACAGGGGCCGGAGTGGCCGGGGTCGAGCATGATTTTCACGCTGTTCACTGCAAAACGGACGAATCGTCGTCGGACTCGTCGTCGATGGCGGCATCGTCCAGATCGTCATCGTCGTATTCTTCGTCGTCTTCGATCTCGATGATGTCGATGGCCGCTTCGACCAGTTCCTTCGCTTCGTCGACGCGCCGCCGCTGGCCGCCGGTCAGGGGCACGGTCTGTTTGACGATGTTCAGGATGGACAGGACGGCTTCGTTGTATTTGATCCATGGGTTCATGATGCTTTCCTCCAGTTCATTTTTCTGTAGTGTGGCGGCGGTATTCCCGGCACTCGAGGCAGCGGTTGCTGTGCTCATCGAGGCGTGCCGCGAGCGCCGCGGCTGCCCGTTCGAAGGACTCGAGTTTCTTGTCCAGGCGAATGAGCAGCCACATGGCGACCGCGATCGGGAAACCGACTTGACCGACCATTTGTGTCAGTTCCATGTCGTTTCCCGCCGGGCTAGACCAACGGAATGGTCTCGGATGTGTGGATGCGGGCTTCGCTGATGCTGACCAGGTCGCCGGTTTTGGTCGCGAAGATGTTTTTGGCGACAACGGTCTGCATGACGGTGGTGGCCTGGGCCAGCGTGAGGTCGTCGCGCGGGTCCTGCACGTTCATGGTGTGCTGGCCGTCGAGCGAGGTGCCGTAGACGAGTTCTGCTTCCTTATCCATGGCGGTTTCCTCCTTCCTTCAAAAATTTACGGGGCTCACTCGCTGGTGAGTTCGATTTCGTGGGTGCGGCTGATGCGGACGATCGGCCACTTCTGCAAGCTGCCGATTCCCATGCCGACGTCGTAGACGTCCTGGTCGGCCGCACTGGCCTTCAGTCCGGTGAAATTCCGGGACCGTACCGTTTCCTTGCCGTCGACGGTCTCGATCACATCGATGGTGAGTCGGCCCGATTGCGGATTGCTGGTAACAGCCATGCTTCATCCCTCCTTTGCGAAATATTTCCCGGGAAATACGAAAAGACACGACCGGTCAGTCGTGCCTTTTCGTATGGCGGGATTGGATCTATGGTAAACGCGAAATGCGTTACACCCATATTTTTTTGCGCTTTTCATCCCGCCAAAGCGCTATGAAGTTTGTCAAATCAACCTTACGACTATATTATATTCCCGCAAACCCTGATAGTCAAAGGGTTTAGCTTGCATCAAACGCAAGTGGGAACTCGCGTAAACTCACCGGCGTATTGCAGGTGATGACCTGACATGTGGCCCGCAGCCGGTCGATCATCCGGTCGGTATAGCGGCTGCGCATCGCGGCGCTGGCGAGATTCGTGGTGATGACGGTCGCGCGTCGGCGGTTGTAACGTTCGGCGATGATCGCGTCCACTTTCGTCAGAAGCCAGTCACTCGACATTTCTGCGCCGAGATCGTCGAGCACGATCAACGGCGCCTGCTGTAGCTGCTTTTCGAATTGACGCCATTTGTCCTGGGATACTGCCTTCGCCGCGAAGATATTGTCGACGAGCGACGGCATGGTCAGAAAACGGGCCGAGCCGCCGCGGCGCAGCCAACATTGCAGCACGGCCACGGCCAGCGTGGTTTTCATCGTCCCCACCGGCCCCCGCAGCAGCAAGCCGGCTCCCTGACGGACGTTGTCGTCGATTGCCACGGCGTACCGGCGCACGGCCTCGACCTGGTCGCGGAGTTCGGGCGGTACGCCCCGGGCCGCGATGGTTTCGAACGTGGCGTCGTGATAGCGGGCGAAGACGCCGCAAGCTTCCAGTCGGGCCGCGTCGCTCTCCGCTTCACAATCCGTGCTCCTGTTCCCGCCGCCAATCGGTAGGACCGGGGCGGGAGCGGGATCGACCGGCGCCGGCGGTGCTTCTCGTGCGTATTGTCGGAACCGGTTCAACATCGCCTGCCAGTCGACTTCCTTCAGTTCTCCCATTCTGGTTATCCTCCTTCGCACCACTCCCGGGTTTATCACTCCCAGGTTTATCACCCTCGGGTTTAACGTTTTTGGGTTTTATGTTTTGGACCTGCCCTCCGCCCGGATTTGACGATGGATTTGACGGTTCGGACGGGTCCGGGGACGGGTTGGCGGATGGGTCCGCGGATCCGTCCGCCGGGGATTTTTTCTTTTCGCGATAGAGCTGTGTCAGATGAAACCGGGAGATTTCTCCCCCGTTCGCCGCCATGGTCGCTTGCAGCAAGCCGGCCCGCACCAGCGCATTGCGGGCCCGACGAAAGGCGTTGACGGAAATGCCGCCCATTTGCTGGCGCAGCACGCTCGTGGACATCTCGAACTCTTCGGGCCAAATCCGCTGGTTTTGCTCGGTCGTCAAGGTGTACCACAACAGCTGCGCCAACGAGGGGAGCGCATGCTCCCGTCGCCAGCGCCGAAATCCATTCATCTGGCCGATATAATTCATTAGACCACGACCTCGTTCGCTTTGATAAAGTGCAGCAACGCCGCCACGGTAACCCGTAGAGCCCGGTTCACTTTCAGATACAGGAGTTTGCCGTCATGGCACAGGCGTTCAACGGTCCGGCGGCTGACCCGCAGGATGTAGGCGACTTCCTGCGGGCACAACAGGGTTTTCCGGTCGATATTCGAGAGATTGAGTCTGAGATCCGACTTCGGAATATCACAGAAGTTTCCTTCTTTATCCACGATGAGATTG
>CAZRQI010000270.1:0-2717 GCA_964602025.1 uncultured Veillonellaceae bacterium | reverse complement strand
CCGCAATACACTGGCCAAGGTTTTGTCCGGATTGGCGATAAATGTCCGTTCCACCCCATTGATCTTGAGAATCCGTTTTTGCATTTTCCTACCCCCTTCATCAAAATTGTCTTTCGTCGCCCATAGTCTGCAAAAAACAAAAAGCAGAGCGCACGGAAAAACAGCACTCTGCCGAACTGCCCAATATTGAGCGCTGTATTTCCTTGTTGCCAGCCGAAGCAAAGTTCAGCCGAAGTCCCCGTTGCCCAAATACCCCAATATTTTCCGCTTTTTCTTTTCGCAATGTTATTACTTCGCAATTCAGGGAAGAGTTCCTGCCAGTTTTCGAAATATTCCCGAAAAAATTTCTTGCAGAAAAAAAGACTCCGGGGAAGATTCCCGAAGTCTCAAGGAAATTGCTTTACAGTACGGCCAGCGCTTCATCGCGGATATCACCGATCAGCATGTGCCCGGGTGAATGCGTGATCATCAGTTCCGGCTTCACAGCCATCGCCGCCGCCCGCGGGGTGACGCCGCAGGCCCAGAACACGGGGACCTCGCCTGGATTAATCGTCACGGCGTCGCCGAAATCGGGCTGGTTCACGTCCTTGATCCCGATGGCCGCCGGATCGCCGATATGGAGCGGCGCTCCGTGAACTCCCGGAAACCGTGAAGTAACCTGTACCGCACGTACTGCCAGATCCGGCCGCATCGGCCGCATGCTGACCACGGTCGGTCCGTGAAAGAATCCCGCCGGCCGGCAGGCGATATTGGTGATGTACATGGGAACATTGCGGTCTTCCTCGATGTGCCGAACCGGAACCGCCGCCTGCAGCAATGCCGTTTCAAACGAGAAGCTGCAGCCGATCAGAAACGCCACCAGATCTTCCCGCCAATATTTAGCGACATCGGTCGGTTCGTCGATCATCTCGCCACGCTTCCACACCCTGTACTTCGGAATATCAAAGCGGATATCCGCTCCCGGCGCCAACCAGCGCGGTTCGGCCGAACCGACATCCGTCACGTCCAGAATCGGACAAGGTTTGGGGTTCCGCTGGCAAAACAGCAGAAAATCGTAGGCAAGTTCCTTCGGGACGATCGCCATATTCGCCTGCACATAGCCGGGGCAGAGACCGGCGGTCGGCCGGGTGAGCTCCCCGCGACGGATCCGTTCGCGGACCTGCCGGGGCGATTCATTGAATCCCTCTTGCATATTCAACCCTCCCAGATTACTGATTCCGTTTTATATGCTGCAGCACTGCTTCTTCCATGAGTTGGGCGACCGCCAGTTGAACCGGCATCGCCGAACCGTCGACGCTGCCGCAAATTTCCCCGTAAATCGCGTCATGGAAACCGGCGGAAATCGTCGCTTTTAAAATGCGTTGTTCCCGTTCCGGATCCGGCAACGCTTCCGGCATGTTGGTCATCGCCCCCAGCATCGCCGCCAGGCCATAAGCGCCCCAGTTACTGATCGTCGCCGTCATCAGAATGTCCACGGGCGTCGCCGGCGCAATCCCGCCGCCGCAACCGCAGGCGCACTTCTCGCCAAACGGGATCGAAGCGCGGATACAGTCGGCAATATTGGCCATGCCGATCTCATTGCCGCCATCGCCGATTCCCATCGTCAAAACACCGGCTTCCCGAGCCTGCCGAAAAATGGCGTCCAATTTCGCCTGCGTGGCGCTGGTGTCCTTGCCGGCCATATTGTGAATGATCCCCTGTTCGTTCATGCCGCCGCGCTCAATGGCTATGCAGGCCGCCGGTGAAAGTTCAGCGAACAGGCGGTTCGCCTCTTTCTGCGCTTCGCCCCATTCCTCGGGAAAGGGGAGAATCGACACCGTCAACAGTTTATTCATCTCAATCGAATATTGCAAATGCGCCGGCTCGACCCGTTGCAAGCCGGCGGCGCGCGCTAGACGAGCCATTCCTTCCACCAGGCAGGCATCGGTCAGAATAATGGGCCGCGCCTTGCAGGTCATTCGCAACGCCCGCGCCAGCGTGACAGCTCCAGGTGGGCCATCCGTCTCGCCATGTCCGGGGTCCACGAGTGGTTGATCGACCCAACCGGTCGCAATAAACACAGCATCGCCGGGCATCACCCGTTGCACCAAATTTTTCGCCGCTTCCCACACCATCGGCCCTTCCAGACGTCGGGCCGCGGGCTCGTATAAGGGTTCGATGGCGCCCCTGCAAACAATATCCAGGTTCATCAGCTGATCCAACCTCTTGGCAAGCGCCCGGAAACCTTCAAATTTATCCAACGTCATTTCCTCCCCAAGTTTTCTCCGCACTACGGAAAAATCCAATCCCGTCCGTAACGTGTAAAAACCCAAACTGCGCAAAAAGGCCCCCGCGGATTTCTCCACAAAGGCCCCATCGCCATAACAAATGTTGTCCACCTTCGGTGTCCAGCCGTAGCAAATTGTAACACAGAAAGTCGACTCTGTAAATCCTCCGCGGGCTATTTTACACTTTTGGGGTTCAAATATCCAGTGTCGCCAAGTAATCGTCGATTGTTTCGGCACGCCGGATCAGTTCCACCTGTCCAGACGGTTTCAAGAGCAACTCCGCCGAACGAAGCTTGCCATTGTAATTGAATCCCATGGCGAAGCCGTGCGCCCCCGCGTCATGGATCACCACCACATCGCCAATATCGATCTTCGGCAAGGCCCGGTCGATCGCAAATTTATCGTTGTTTTCGCAAAGCGAACCGGTCACGTCGTACACATGGTCCAGCG
>CAZRQI010000269.1:0-2720 GCA_964602025.1 uncultured Veillonellaceae bacterium | reverse complement strand
CCTTCCTCTTTCAGGGCCCGGCAGGCTTGCGTGCCGGCGTAGTCAAATTCGGCTGCCTGACCGATGACGATCGGGCCGGAACCGATGACCATGATTTTTCGAAGATCGGGGCGTTTCGGCATCTCAGCAGCCTCCTTTCATCAGATCGTTGAACTGTTGAAACAGATATACGTTGTCATCCGGTCCCGGCGCCGCCTCCGGATGATATTGAACGGAAAAAATCGGCAGGCGATTATGTTTCATTCCTTCGATCGTCCCGTCATTCACGGCGCGGTGGGTCACGGTAACGTCCATGCCGGCCACGGTCGTTTCGTCGATCACGTAGCCGTGATTCTGCGAAGTGATGTAGACCCGATCATGGCTGAAGTCTTTCACCGGATGATTCACGCCCCGATGGCCGAACTTCAGTTTATAGGTGTCGCCGCCCAACGCCAGGGCCAGCAGCTGATGCCCCAGACAAATTCCGAACATCGGTTTCTTGCCGAGCAACTGGCGGATCGTTTCGATGGCATACGTCACCATTTTGGGGTCGCCCGGTCCGTTGGATAGGAAAATGCCATCCGGATTCAGGGACAATATGGTCGCCGAATCCGTCGATGCCGGCACAACCGTCAAATCGCTGCCGTAAAGCGACAAGGACCGCAGGATATTCTGCTTGATGCCGAAATCCATGACCACCACATGCGGCGCCGGTTTTTCATGGGGGATCCGATAAATCTCCGGCGTCGTGACTTCCGCCACCAGATCAACGGGAACGTGACCGGCGATTTCCTTCACCACTTGCGCCGTGTCGCGCTCCGCCCGGGCGATTCGGCCCTGCATGGCGCCATGGGAACGGATCTTCCGCGTGACCGCCCGGGTATCCACATCACATAGGCAGGGGATATTCCGCTGCTCCAGATAGCAGACGATACTCCCTTCTTCGCACCAGTTGCTGGGATTCTCGCACAATTCCGCCGTGATGAAGCCCCGGACAAATGACCGGCGGGCCTGGTCAAACTTCGGATTCACGCCGTAGTTCCCGATCAAGGGATACGTCATAGTCACGATCTGACCGGCATACGAAGGATCGGTCAATACTTCCTGGTAACCGGTCATCCCGGTATTGAACACCACTTCGCCGTTGCCTTCCCATCCGTTCAGCAACAACCCGTCAAACGTCGTCCCATCGGCCAATACCAACTTGCCGGCTACAAATTCGCTCATGCTGTCACCTGCCCATCCCGCATCACAATCTTGCCAGCCACCACGGTCAGCACTGCCTGTCCTTTCAAATTGCGGTCCGCAAACGGACTGGCCTTGCCGCGTGTGTAAAACTTGGCGCAATCCACTGTCCATTCCCGGTCGGGATCGAACACCGTGATATCGGCTGCGGCGCCGACCTGCAACGAACCGCCGGCCACACCCAGCACGCGGGCCGGGCGGGTCGACATGCGATCGATTATTTCGGGCAGGGTAAATTCACCGCTGTGATAGAGTTCCGTCAAAACAACGCCCAAAGAAGTTTCCAGTCCGGCAAAGCCGCTTGGCGCATACCGATACTCGACGTCCTTTTCTTCAAAGGCATGGGGAGCATGATCCGAGGCAATGACGTCGATCGTGCCGTCTTTCAGTCCGGCGCGCAACGCCGCCATGTGATCCGCCGAACGCAGCGGCGGATTGACTTTGGTTGCGGTATTGTAGCCGTAGACGGCTTCATCGGTCAGCGTCAGGTGGTGCGGCGTCGCTTCGGCGGTGACGTTCACGCCGCGCTGTTTGGCCGCCCGGATGATCTCCACCGACCCCTTGGTGCTGACATGGGCGATGTGGAGAGGTGCGCCGGTATATTCCGCCAGCATGATGTCGCGAGAAATCGCAATGTCTTCGGCGACCGCCGGCCGCCCCGGAATCCCCAGAATCGCCGAAACGGCGCCTTCGTGCATATGGCCGCCCTCGACCAGTGCTTCATCCTCGGCGTGGCTGATCACCAGACAGTCGAACATCGCCGCATATTCCAACCCGGCCTTGAACAGGCTGGTTTTTGTCACATGGTGGCCGTCGTCGGAAATCGCCACGGCTCCGGACAGTTTCATGTCGCCGATTTCGGCCAGTTCCTTGCCCTCCAGTCCTTTGGACAACGCGCCAATGACCCCGACATTCACGACGCCTTCCCGGCGGGCCCGCTCCTGCAGTCCTTCCACCAGAATGGAACTGTCCACCGCCGGTTTGGTGTTCGCCATACAGCAGACCATCGTGAAGCCGCCGGCCGCGGCGGCCCGGGTGCCGGAAGCGACATCCTCCTTGGCCTCCAGACCGGGGTCGCGCAGATGGACATGCATGTCGATCAAGCCCGGCGCCACGACTTTACCGGTGCAATCGACCGTTTCCGCATCCGCCGTCGGCAGTGATTGACCCACCGCGGCGATTTTTCCGTCTTCCACCAATACGTCAGCGACGGTATCCATTCCTGAAGCCGGATCGATCACCCGGCCGTTTTTAAGCAGTAACTTCAATCTCTTCGCCTCCCATCAACACCAGATACAGAATAGCCATCCGAATGGCCAGGCCATTTTTCACCTGCTCCTGAATCGCGGAATGTTCGCCGTAGGCCACATCCGGAGCAATTTCCAGGCCGCGGTTCATCGGGCCCGGGTGCAGAATCAAAGCGTCCGGTTTCGCCAATTGCAGCCGCTTCGCATTGATGCCGAAGAGGCGGGCGTATTCGCGGCTGGACGGGAACA
>CAZRQI010000268.1:0-2735 GCA_964602025.1 uncultured Veillonellaceae bacterium | reverse complement strand
GTCACCGCTTCTTCGAGTTGCCGGCGGTCCATCTCCACGGATCCCAGTTCATCCACTATTTTTTGGTGTATTTTCTGTTTTAATGGTTGGTAGGGATCGAGTTTTGTGACCGGGCCGGCTTTATGCTTGCCGATTCCTCCCGCTGGCGCTGCTTCTTCTAGTTGCTTCTTCTCTTCGAGTCTCTTCACCCAAAACATGCTTTGCGCCTCCATTCGGAAAATGAGTCCTTAATTTAAGGGGTTGCTGTTTTCCTGTCGCATATTCGCGATACTGGAAACAGGAAACGGGTTGGGCCGAATAATCGCACTGATCATCGGCGTAATAATTTCGACGCTGGTGCTGACCTCCACGGAAACGTTCTGTCCATAGACCAAAGGCGACGGCGTGACCCTTGTCGTATAAGCTCCGGGGAACCTGGCCACCGCGGCGGCGGCTTGTCGCCGATCACCACTGATGGCTACGGCCCGCGCCCCTTCCCGCGCCGCCTCCGTTACCAACAACTGCGCGTACAATACCCGGCCGACTTCCAGA
This sequence comes from uncultured Veillonellaceae bacterium, assembly GCA_964602025.1. GTDB lineage: Bacteria > Bacillota > Negativicutes > UBA1444 > UBA1444 > UBA1444. Next base: position 2,204 of record CAZRQI010000268.1, on the reverse strand, counting down.
ATCCCGATGGCCAACAACAGAAACACCGGTGCAATGAGTGCAAACTCCACGATCCCTTGCCCATGTTTTTTTTTGAGGAGCTTCGCAATTTGTTGAAACATGCTCACCCTCCGCCTGACAAATTTGCTTTCATTCCACCAACTGCACGTTTCCCACGCCATACCACTGCTGGCCCGGCACCACATTCCCCGTCCCGGTCGGCAACGCCACCCGGACAAACCGCCCGGTGACAACATAGTCCAGGTAATATCTATTACTCCCGTATCCGGTCAATTTGCCTTTATTGATGCTGTCGAACCAAAACCCGACGAAACCGACGATTTTCATTCCGCTGGTGGAATAATCCCACATCCGGGTGCTCGTCGACAGGTTTTGCACGACCGGGATGAGCATGAGACGGGGATCGCCGGCTTTCGCCTGCAGAATGTCCTGGTTTCCGCCGGCCGTCAAGCGGCTGGCGAAAGAATTGACCGCCGATTCGCTCGCCGTGGCCGGGCCGATGTGATACATCACGGTATTTAGATTCACCTCCCTGGAATATCCATCCGCCAACAAATCCAAATAATCATCAGACGAAGTCGGCTTTTTGAATACGCCGTTTACGTAGGTGAATTCCTGGGCTTTGGTCGGAGTTTTTTTCATGTAGTAGGGCTGGCTGTAGGAATCCCCTTGCGGGCCACCCTGCCAGACGATATCGGTTGGCGCCTTGATGACGAAGGGCGGCGCTCCGGGCGGGATACTGCTGGTCGGCGTCAGGCGGGCGGTCGCCGAAGCGCTGAGCGCACTGGAATCCTTGCCCCAAATTGGCGCAAAGAACAGGTTGACGGCGCGACTCGCAACGACTTTCACCGATTTTTGCGTTGCCGTGTAGGTCACCGTGGCGGCCACCGTGTCCAAGGATTTCCCGGGGGACTTCTTGGCATAAGCGATCCCGTTGCTGTAGGCATTCGTCGGGCTCGGATGACCGCCGTTCAGATCATGGCACCCGGCCAGCGCTCCTTGCTCGGCGGCTGTCTGCAGTTCCGACTTGGTCAGATATAAAACGCCCAAATCCGCTACCAACGCCCCTAAGCCAACGACAATCGGCAACAGCGCCACCGCCAGCAACAAAACCTGTCCCTTGATTTTTTTCGGGGCATTCATCCTCATTGTCATCCCACCTCGACGTTCGCGCAAATGTCATGTCCAGTGACAATTCAATTGACGGATGTGTAGGAAATAAGGCGACTGGCGTAGAGTCCATAATCCCCGCCGCCATCGCTGCTCGGATCGCCCGGCGCGACCATCTGGATGAAACGGCCGGTTACCTCGCCGTTATTGGTGATGTTTGGGCTTTCGAGGAACAACGCGGCGAACCCGACCACGAGGACCGCCCCCCGGCCACTGACGTCCAGGTCTTGAATCACCGGCACGACCAAGATTCTCGACGAATCCTTGGCGACCGTTGTGAAAGTCGCGGTGGGATCCTGGTTGTAACGATAGCTGATCCCCTGTTTCGTCGGGCCGACCATATTGCCGGTTTCCGTTGTCACCCAGTCTCCGATCCGGATCGACACGTCGGCGCCATACTTAATATTGTCGCGGAAAACGCTCGCGCCCGTTCCACCCAGCGCCAGGGCGCCGAAATTGCCGTGATAACTGCCGCTGGCAGTTCCGGACCCGAATTTTATGGTATAGACCTGCCCATAGACTAGGGTTTGCTGCACCAACCCAAACGGCAGGGTTCCGGTCAGCCGGCTCACCGGATTGATTCGGGCCGCTGCTGCCCCGCTCACATCACACGTGGCCAAACCAAAGATCTGGGCAAACATCAGCGGCACGGTGCGCGTGGCTTTGACCGCGACCGTCGTCCCGCTGAGGACCCGGATATCCACCCTGTCCCCGGCCTTGCCATTCAGCCGGGCATAATCGGCGGCGGTGGAATAGGCGCCGTCGCTGTTGCGGGGCAGTTCCTGGACTCCCGCCAAAGCCGCGGCATCCGCCATGTTCGTCAACTGAACGCGCGTTGCATACAAAAAGCCCAAGTCCACGACCAATGCGGCCAAGCCGACCAGCACGACCAGCATCGCCGCGGTCATGACGAGCACGGAACCTCGCTGTTTTTTTCGGAGACGACTCAGTATTTTCATCGTACAGCCCTCCTATTCCACCCGCATAATGGAAGTCCCCGAAACCGGGACCGGGTTCTGGGGAAACATCGCGTT
>CAZRQI010000267.1:0-2747 GCA_964602025.1 uncultured Veillonellaceae bacterium | reverse complement strand
GTGAATATTTCCCGGGAAATGATCGGGTCGAAACTGGTCGACGTGCTGGCGGCCGTCGGAATCTTCGCCTCCAAGGGCGAAGGCCGGCGTCTGATTCAGGGCGGCGGGTTGTATGTGGCCGACGTGAAAGTTGCCGACCCCGAAGCTGTTTTGAGCGCTGACGTGTTTGACGGCGACAGCGTCCTGATCCGCAAGGGGAAAAAAAGCTACCACCGGCTGGTCCTGGAATAGAACGCATAGCGGAGGGATTTTGTGAAAACAGTCAAAAGCCCGCTGGATGGATATCTGAAAACCTGGCACGTCGCCGAAGGCGATTCCGTGCAAAAAGGCCAGATTGTTGCGGTTGTTTGCATCTTGAAGATGGAGAATCCGATTCCCTGCGACCACGATGGCGTCGTGGCGAAGATCCTGGTGAAGAAAAAAGCCAACGTCAAGCGCGGACAACCGTTGCTGACGCTGGAATGAAAAATTGAAGGAGGGACCTGTCTTGGACATGCCCATGCCCCCTGCCTTGCCGGACCAACCCCGGTACGCCGGTTTCTGGATTCGCTTGCTTGCCTACATTATTGATGCGTTCATTTTGGGCGCGATGACCTATCCGCTACTGCAGGTTCTCGGCACGATGGGGATCGGCGAACATTCCGGCAATGTCATGAGTATCGCCATCAGCTGGATGTATTTCGCGGTATTCGAAAGCTCCGCCTGGATGGGCTCCCCCGGCAAAAAAGTCCTCGGCCTGATCGTGACGGATGAACAGGGGGGGCAGCTCAGTGTCGGTCGTGCAACCCGGCGGTACTTCGCTAAAATCCTGTCGGCGTTGCTGCTGGGGATCGGCTTCATCATGATCGCCTTTACCGCCCGGAAACAGGGTCTGCATGACAAGATGTTCCACACGCTGGTGCTGCGGAAAGAGCGGTAGTCGCCGCTTGTGCAACAAGCTCTTAACAACCGGTTATCTCTTGTGATTTGAAGAAGGGGCCCGTGCGGCGATTGTTTCGCCGCACGGGCCCCTTCTTCGGGTTTGCCTTGATTCGGGTTAGAGCAGAGATTCGTACAGTTTGGACTTGGCCATGTGGCTGTTGATCGGAGCCTCGACTTTTTCTTCGACCAGTCGCACGGCGTCGATCAGTTTCGCCAGTTGAACGCCGGTGGCGATATTCATGCCGGACAACATATTGACGAGATCTTCGGTCGCCGTATTGCCCGCCGCGCCCGGCGCAAACGGACAACCGCCTAACCCGGCGATGGAAGTTTCAAAACAAGTGATTCCAGCGTCCAGTCCCGCCATCGTATTAACCAGTCCCATACCGCGGGTGTCGTGGATGTGCAGGGAAAATTCCATATCGGCGAATTCGCGGCGCATCAACCCGCAGAGATTGTAGATCCGATCGGGGGTGGCGACGCCGATCGTGTCCGCCAGTACGATCTGACGGATTCCCAGAGCGTGAATGCGACGGGTCAGGGCGGCGACCGCCTCCAAGGGTGTCCAGCCTTCGAAGGGACAGGCGAAAGCGGTTGCCAAATCGACGCGAACTTTCATCTCCGGAAGGGTATCGATCATTTTTGCCAAGTCGGCGATCGACTCGTCGTGGGTTCGGTTGATATTGGCGCGGTTGTGGGAAGCGGATACGGATATTACGCAGGCGACCTCGCGTATTCCGGCTTCCCAGGCGGACTGCGCGCCGCGCAGATTGGGCACGAGCGCGCTGGTGTGGATGGAATCGCCATGCTTGGCGAGAATGGCGCGGCAGACTTCCGCAGCATCCGCCAACTGCGGGATCGCTTTCGGCGACACGAAGGAAGTAAGTTCGAAATTCTTCACGCCGGCGGCGATGAGTTCTTCCACAATGGCAATTTTGTCGGCGGTTGGGATAAATTTCTGCACATTTTGAAATCCATCCCTGGGGCCGACTTCGTTGATCACGACCCGGGGCGGCAACTGTTGAAACATAGATAGGGCCTCCTTGGCATTATACTCTTTTCTTCAGGTAGGGGACCAAGCCGCCGTCGGCAACCAGTTCCATGATGTGAGGCGGAATTTTGCTGCAGGGATAGCTTTCCTTCTTGGTCAGATTGTGGATCAGGCCCGCGGACAGATCGATTTCGATTTCATCCTGATCGGCGATTTTATCGGTCTCAGCGCATTCGATAACCGGGATGCCCAAATTAATGGCATTGCGGTAGAAAATCCGGGCAAAAAACTTGGCGACGATGGCGCCAACGCCCAGATAACGCAGGGTTAACGGCGAGGTTTCGCGGCTTGATCCGGAACCGAAATTGGCTCCCGCCACCATGATATCGCCTTTCTTAATCCGGGTGAAGAAATTCGGATCGACGGCGCTCATGGCGTATTTTGCCGCCTCGGCGATACTCAGTTCCATGTATTGCGGCGGGGAGATGATGTCGGTATTGATGTTGTCGCCATATTTAAGGACATGTCCTTTGATGTTGCTCATGACGTCGCCTCCTTACAAATACTTTCGGGGATCGGCGATTTTTCCGGCGATTGCGCTAGCGGCCACTGCCATGGGCGAGCTGAGATAAATCTGGGCTTTTTTGCTGCCCATCCGACCGATGAAATTCCGGTTGGTCGAAGAAATGCAGACTTCGCCATCCGCCAGCAGTCCCGAGTGCAAGCCCACGCATACGCCGCAGGTCGGCGCCATGACAACGGCGCCGGCTTCGGCCAGCGTGGCCAGAATTCCGTCCCGTGACGCCTGCATCCAGATGTCCTGGGAAGCCGGCGA
>CAZRQI010000266.1:0-2752 GCA_964602025.1 uncultured Veillonellaceae bacterium | reverse complement strand
ATCGACTGCGCCGACTGCACCATCGACCGGGCCTGCGTGACCTTTTCCAGCACTTCTTTTTCATGCGCGGCATAGCCCTTGACGGTTTCCACCAGATTCGGCACCAGATCAAACCGCCGTTTTAGCTGCACGTCGATCTGCGCCCAGCTGTTCCGCACCATGTTGCGCAGCCGCACCATCGAGTTGTAGCTGCTAGCCAGCCAGAGGCCGACGGCAAGGATGATTCCGCCCAAGATCAGAAGTCCGGTCATTCCTGTCATCATCGTTTCATCGCTCCCATTTCAATGTTTTTTCGCTCGCCGGGCGTCAATGCCCCGAATGTTCCCGAGGGTTCAGTGTATAGGTTTACAGTAATGTAAATTCTGAATAAAATTGGAAACTCCTTTATTCATTAATCCTCCTGTTGGTACAGATACTTCTGGAAACCGACGAACAGGCCGCGGATTTTGGACGCATCACCGAGATCGGCCGCGGCGTCGGCAATGGCGTTATTGTATTTGAGTTTCAACAACGGGGTCAGCTTCTCCGTCGCCAACTCGTTCACGCCTTCCTTGACGTACTGCGACAGTACGAAGTCGAGGAAGGTTTGTTGTTTCTGCGAAAAATGGACATGAACCGCCTGCCGGGCATGATCCGCCCGGTCTGCCCGTCGCAGCGGCGGCAGGGCAAAAGCCACATACGCCAGTACATCGAACAAATCACTGTTTTCCGCGTCGATGACCGCCTGCATTTCCGCCAGGGCCTCGTCGGTGAAGCCACGCTCCGCCAACCCCGCCAACAAAGCTTTGCGAGTTTCCGGCACGCTCCAGATGGATCGCAGCTCCTCCTCGTTGCTGAAAAAGTCGGGCAGCGTCCCGTACAGGCTTTCCAGAAACTGCAGGGCCGACATAGGTCGTCCGTCGGCGCTCCAGAACGACGTCGCCGTCATGTGCTGGAGAGTCCGTTCCTTGCCGTCCGCCAACTTGATCCGGATGGTTTGCCGCGTTCCCGTTGGCGTTTCCGGGCGTTCCCGCACCACATCCGGCGGAATTTCGGCTGTCGTCGGATACGGCGCCGGCGGCTCCTCCGGCGGCAACGGCTCGCCGTCCCATTCGGGGTCGCTGAAGTTGCGGCTGGCCTGCACGAAATCATAGAGGGTGAAATAGTCCTTGCCCTCATAAAGACGGGTTCCCCGACCAATGATTTGCTTGAACTCGATGATGGAATTCACCGGCCGCATCAGCACGATGTTGCGCACGTTCCGGGCATCCACCCCAGTGGACAGCTTCTGGGACGTGGTCAGGATCGTCGGGATCGTCTTTTCGTTGTCGCGGAACTCCCGAAGGAACTGATCGCCGGCCGCACCGTCGTTGGCGGTGACCCGAACGCAGTAATACGGGTCCGGGTTGGTTTTCATCTGGTTGATCAAATCGCGCACCGCCAGGGCATGCTCCTGCGTGGCGCAGAACACCAGCGTCTTTTCCCGCTGGTTGATCCGGTCCATGAACAGCTTGACGCGGTAGGCTTCGCGCTCCCGAATCTCGATGATCCGGTTGAAATCCTCTTCGACATAGCGCCGGCCGGTTTCCACTTCCCCTTCGATCAGCTGGTCGTCGGCCGTGTACACGTACTCGTCAAGCGTTGTGGAAATCTGCTTGACCTTGAACGGGGTCAGGAAGCCGTCGTTGATGCCGTCCTTCAGGGAATAGATATAGACCGGCTCGCCAAAATAAGCGTAGGTGTCGGCGTTGACGTCCCGCTTCGGCGTAGCGGTCAGACCCAGCTGAAGCACCGGCGCGAAATATTCCAGGATGCCGCGCCAGTTGCTCTCATCATTGGCCCCGCCCCGGTGGCACTCGTCGATGACAATGAAATCAAAGAAATCCGGCGGGTACTCGCCAAAATACGGCGTACCGCTCGGTCCGCTCATGAACGTCTGAAAGATGGTAAAGAACAGACTGCCGTTCTTCGGGACTTTGCCCTGTTTGCGGATATCGGCCGGCTCGATCCGCACCATCGCGTCGTCCGGGAACGCGGAAAAATCATTGTAGGCCTGGTCGGCCAGAATGTTCCGGTCCGCCAGAAACAAAACCCGGGGCCGCCGAAATTGGTCCTTTTGCAGGGTCCAGCGGCTGTGGAACAGTTTCCAGGCGATCTGAAACGCGATGAAGGTTTTCCCTGTGCCGGTGGCCAGCGTCAGCAGAATCCGCCGCCGGTCGTCGGCGATGGCCTCCATCACGCGGTTGACGGCCAGTTCCTGATAATAGCGGAGCGGCCGGCTCCCGCCATTATCCTCGAATGGAACGGCGGCGAACCGGTCCCGCCACTCGTTCTGTTCAGCGAAGGTCCGGTTCCAGAGTTCGTCGGGCGACGGATAACCAGAAACATCGGCTTCGTGCCCGGTTTCCATATCGATGCTGTAAAGAAGCTGTCCGTTGGTGGAATAGGTGTAGCGGACGCCCAGCCGTTTCGCGTAGTCCTTGGCCTGCCGCACGCCCTCGGTGTAGGGCAGGTCCCAACGCTTCGCCTCCACGACCGCCAGCTTGAGGTTGCGGTACACCAGCACATAGTCGGCGATTTCCGGCTTGGCCCGTTTGCCGCCGCCCTGCAGCCGTCCCTTGGTGATCTGAACTTCGCGCAAGACTCGGCTGCCGTCAACGACGCCCCAACCGGCTGCCTTCAATGCGGGATCGATATGTTCGGCTCTAGTTTCGGCTTCGTTCAACGTCAACCCTCCCAAACGCTACGGAGTAATATCAAAGTTCGCCGGCGA
>CAZRQI010000265.1:0-2758 GCA_964602025.1 uncultured Veillonellaceae bacterium | reverse complement strand
ACATCGGCAACTGCCTGAAAGCCGATCCGGCGTATGGCAAAGGCGTGGCCGACGCCCTGGGGATCTGCCTGTCCGAAGTGCAATAAATCAAGACCGACACGAAAACCCCGGAGCGGCCCCCCTATCTTTTTCCGTACCCCCAGCCCACGTTGCGGCGGGGGTATTTTTTTTGAAGAAATTTTCTTTCCGGCCTGTTTGGGCGAACAAAAAAACACGCGACCAGCCCCGTCAACGCTGGCATTACACGCTTGATGGAAACTGCTGGTTTAGGTTTTTGAACGGAAAAAGCCGTAAATCGTTAAAAATTGGCGAACGGGTATCCCGGGCTGGCGATTTGCGTGAATACAGGAAAATACGAGGGGATATGGAAGTTTGCTCCAGAAGTGACCGGAAGATAGAATTAATACGTGCTATAAATTTATTATTTTATGGAGGCAGTCGTATGAAAAATCGGATTGACTATTGGCGTCACAGGGAGGGGTTGACGTATCATTCTATCGCCGAAGAGGCGGGGACCACAGCACAGTATATTTCGATGCTGGCCAAGGGAAAACGGAGGAATCCGGGAACCGATCTTATGGAAAAAATTGCTGATGCACTTAACAAAAAGATCCGGCAAGTGTTTGTGTTCGACAGCGATAAATATTGACGGAGGCGGATCATGGCAAGACCCGGCAAGACCAAAGTGGACTACTTTCCCCATGTGACCCAGACCGGCAAGACCATCGCGATTCTGGAAGCGCGATGGGGGAATGACGGCTATGCGTTCTGGTTCAAAACCCTGGAACTGCTCGGCAGCTCGGAGGGGTTCTACTACAACTGCAACCGGCCCTCGGACTGGGAATATCTGCTCTCGAAAACCCGAACGACGGAGGCGACCGCCACCGCTATCCTGGAAAAGCTGGCGGAGATCGACGCCATCGACGCCGAACTCTGGGCCCGGAAGATCATTTGGAGCGACCATCTCGTCGGCAATCTCATGCCGGTGTTCGATAAACGCAAAAGCGCGCCACCGCAGAAACCGGAGTTTCCGGAGCGGGAACCCGACGCAGACGACATTTCCGGGAGTTTACGGGACGAAAACCCATCTTCCGGAGAGTTTCCGGCCCCGGAAATCGACAAAGAAAAGGAAAGGGTAGCAGAGGATCGCATAGGAGAGGAGAGTAACAGAGACGACGCGGGCGCGCGAGGACGGACAGTTTCCTGTCCGTCCAGTCGGCGGGCCGGAGTGGAAAAACAGGCCGACATGGTATATCTGACGCCGGCGGAACGGGAGCGCCTGGCGACGGAGTACGGCGAAGACGGCGCAAGGCGGATCATCGTCCTGCTCGACGCCTACAAGACCAACCAACCGAAGAAATGCCGCGAATACCGCGATGACTACAAAGTCATCACCACCTGGGTGATCCGGCGATATCTCGAGGAGCGGGCCAGTCCGGGCGCAGCGTCCGGCAGCGGCCACTTTTTCGACACACTGAACGAAATGGCGAGGAGTGCCGCGATATGAGCCGACAGGAGATTTTGGCGCTGGTGGCGCTGGCCTCGAGTTCCTATCCGACGATGCAGTCCCGCGATCCCCGGCCGATCGTTGCCGCCTGGAGCATGATGCTGGCGGACATGGACGCCACCCTCGCCAAGGCGGCGATCATCAAAGTCTGCCGGGAGTCGCAGTTTTTCCCGAGTGTGGCCCAGATCGTGGCGGCGGCGGAAGCCTTGGACAGCCGCCTGGAGCAATTGCCGACCGCCGCCGAGGCTTGGGAGGAAGTCAGTCGGCTGATCCAACTTGTCGGTCCGTACCGATCCCCGGAATACAGCTCGGACCTCGTCCGCCGGGCAACGCGGGCCATCGGCTGGCGGCAGCTTTGCACGGGCGAAAACCCGGAAGCCGACCGGGCCCATTTCTTGAAAATCTACGAGTCCATGCGGGGAAAATATCGGGAAAACCGCGCGAATGAGGCGGCGTTGGCCTTGTCCGGCATGGACGTCATTTTCCGGACGCTGGCGGAGCATATGGCAGTCAAGTGAAACCGTTTGGACCGGCAGGCCCGAAGCTTCCCCCTGTGGGAGGGTTAGGCCGGAACAGGGAGGGAATAAGCAATGAAAGTCGTATTGGATCCAGGACACAGCGGAAAATTCGAGCCGGGGGCCTGCGCCGGCGGTGTGACGGAGGCCGAGCTGGTCTACCTGATCGCCCGTTTCGCCAGGCACGAACTGAAACAGCGGGGGCATGAAGCCATTCTCACCCGCGGCCGGGAGATCGACAACGACGATCTGGCATTCCGGGCGGAAGTGGCGAACTATTGGCACGCCGATCTGTTCATCAGCATCCATTGCAACAGCGCCGTGGACCCGGCCGCCGAAGGCACGGAATCCTATCACTTCCCCGACAGCGTCCGGGGCCGCGAACTGGCGCGCCGTCTGCAGTTCTGCATGACCGACGCCATGCTCACCGAGGACCGGGGCATCAAGGAAGCCAACTTCCAGGTGCTGCGGGAGACGAAATGTCCGGCGGCATTGGTGGAGTGCGCGTTCCTCTCCAACGCCCTGGACCGCAAGATGCTCACCGACTCGCTGGAGCAGTGGCGGATGGGCGCGGCGATCGCCGTGGCGGTGGACGACTACGAAATCGAGATCAAAAAATATCGGCCGGAGGCGTTCACGGACGATTGAAGCGAGGTATAATAAGGGTGTAGACAAGATCACAACCGAATAGCGAACCAATGGGGATGGAGCGCACGACACCGGGCATCTCCGCAGG
>CAZRQI010000264.1:0-2760 GCA_964602025.1 uncultured Veillonellaceae bacterium | reverse complement strand
CGGGTGGGAAATAATGGCGAAAGTTCGCCGTTTTTTTATCTGTTTCTGAAGTTCCGAATCTTGCATGCCCGACCTCCGTTGTTGACACATATCCTATAGTATACTCTGATTTTGCCGATTCGCAAATAGTTCTCCCCGCCATTTATTTTTGGCAACAAAAAACGGGCGCAGTTTCGATTCCGCTGCGCCCATTCCACTCAACCTTCAATTCGTTTCCCGCCGAACCCCGCCCATCGGTTATTGAATCCGGACGATATAGACCATCCCCAGGTATTCATCGTTCCAAACCACCGGCCGCAAATCAAATATCCCCGGAATCCCTTCGTACAAGGATTCCTCCAGTCGCGTCGCCTGCCGCTTGTGAATGGCATGAAGAAACCGGGCGTCACCAAGCCGGCGTCCCGTGCGATAATCGTACTCGATCAGGCTGTTCTCCTCGGGGTAGCCGAAGCGGTTGACCCCCTGCGCATCGATCCATTGCACGGAGAAAATCCCCGGCGTTTCTTCAAAAAATCCCTTCAGGATCTCCAGGGTCTTTTTTCGGTCGTTGCGCTGCAACATCACGGCCAGCGGGCGCTCCTGCGCCAAGCTGTCCAGCGCCTCCTCCGGACGCAGGAGCGGTAACGCCCCGCCGATTTTCCGGCCGGATTTCTCCTGTTCCATATGGGTCAACACCAACCGCCATTGCGAATCATACAGGGAAACCGTCTGCCATGACGCTTTTTTCCGCACCGGTTCCGCCGACAGCGGGGAGGGAAACTCATATTCACCAGCGCCGGCGGGCTGTTCCACGATCTGACGGCCCAATTGGACGAGTTGCGGATACGGCTGATACAGTCGGGCCAGGAAAAGATTCAGGCCGATCTGGGCCGGATCTTCATCATACAGGATCTGGCCTTCGCGGTTCATGACCCAGATGGATACCGGCAGATCCGCCACCAACGGTTTAATCCGCTCCCGCAGCAGCTCTTCCGGCTTGAACAACAGACTGACGGAACCGAGCAATTGCCCATCCGGCGCCAGCACCGGATATTCCGCATCCATCGCCGCAAATCCTTCCACCGCCCGGAACAACGAACTCAGCACCGGCGTCTTCCGCGTCAATACCTGCATGACTTGCGGCTGCTCGCTGATGTTCGTTCCTTCCACAGGCTTGTATTTTTCCGGTTCCACGGTGACCATGACCCCGTGGACATCAACGGCGGTACAATCGACAGCATAGGGAAACGCCGCGCACAACCCGCGCAACGCCTTTCGGGCCGGCTCGCCCTTCAGGCCAACCGTTCCCAGTTTTTCCGCCGTCTGTTTCAGCGCGACATCCAGCCGGGAAAATTCGGCGGCAATCCGTTCCCGGGCCAGGCCGGCCGGGTTGTCCGGTTCGGCGGCGCTCACCAGTGACGGCTGTAGCAGCGTCAGGCATAAACACAGGATCGAGAATAAACACCATCGGTTTGTCATCGTCGAATCCTCCCCGCTTTCCCCATCTCGTGCGATCTTTAATCCAGCAGCGGCAACAGTTCCGTCAAGGCGCCGATACGGACGACCTCAGCCTGTGGTTGCGCCCGCCAACGGTCTTTGCGGCTCCGGTCGATCCAAACCGGACGAATCCCGGCGCGGGTCGCCCCGTCGATATCTTCCTGGCTGTCCCCGACATGCATCACTTCCGTCGGCTGCAGGTTCAATTGCCGCAACGCCTCTTCAAAAATCCCGGGATGCGGTTTTTTCACGCCGACGGCATCGGAAACCAGAACCCGGTCAAAGAGCGGTCCCAATTCCCATTGGGTCAACAAGCGGTAGACATAGGGCGCATAATCGAAATTGGACACCAGCGCAACCGACCGGCGACTGCCGATCTCCGTCAGCACCGACACCGCGTCCGGATCGATCCGGACATAGTCATGCCAAACATCGAGCGCCTGTTCAATCGCCTGCAGGGCTTCCCGGCGGGGAATGGCCACCTTCAGCTCCTGCGCCAGGCGATGAAGCCGCCGTTCGACAACCGTCATTTCCCCCGCCGCATCGGCCGGTTCCGGCTTGTCAAAAAAACCGCTGCAATGCGAACGAAATTCGGTCGCCGGCATCGTCAGGCCATAACCGTGAAAAGCGTCATAAATCACATTGCACCAAGCATCCCAAGCCTTTTCCATTTCACCGTAAATGATTAGCGTCCCGTACAGGTCGAACAATACACCCCGTGTCTTCATACGTTTCTGTTTCACTCCCGTGTTTTCGCGTTGGCAATGGGTCACTGCTCCCCCCGAATCCTCAGGTGGAACGAATAAACGCCCAGCAGGGCCAGGATGGATCCGGTCAACAAAAAGACCGGCCGGATTCCGGTCAAGGAACTGATCAGACCGCCAACCAGCGGTCCCACCATGCACCCCAGCTGATTGGCGGCGTTGGTGAGGCCGAAGACCCGGCCGTGGAAACCCGCATCGCTGGACTGGATGGCGATCATGTTGATCGTCGGAAACACGCCGATCAGAAACAGTCCCATCAGAAACTGCAACCCGGCAAACGGCGCTATGCCGGGAGCGAAAAACTGCCCCATGTTGAACAGTCCGGCGCCGATGAACGCAGTCACCAAAATAATCCGCAAGGATCGTCGCTGGCCTGCCCTGCCCCAAAACGGCGCCGCAATCGCGCTGGCAGCTCCGGACAAGCTGAAAACAAACCCGGTGGTCAACCCCACGCCGGTCAGCGTGCCCTGGAGTTCGGCCACATATAACGACATCAGCGGTTGCAGAGTCATACTGACCA
>CAZRQI010000263.1:0-2762 GCA_964602025.1 uncultured Veillonellaceae bacterium | reverse complement strand
TCCGGAAAAGCGTCGCGGGGCACGGAAATGTCCTCGCCCAGGCGGTTGGGCGCGGTAGCGGCGACCGCCGAGCTCAGTCCGCGCCGGATCGCCCACAGCTCATCCGTTTCCGCCTGCGACTGCGCCACCCGGAACGAGACCGCCTGATGCTCGGCCACGACCTGGCCGATGGCGTCGGACTGCATTTTGAGGGAAGCGTCGTCCGGTCCGTCAATCTCCAGAATCAGGCAAGCTTTCGCTTCCGGATCGAAAGGTTTGTTCTTTTGCCGCGCCACGGCGTCCAGACTGACATCGTCGATCAGTTCCGCCGCGGACGGCACGATATTTTTCTGCAACAGCGAATGGACAGCGGCGCAGCCATCATCCAGCGACCGGAAGAAAACCTGCATGACGCCGCGTTTCGCCGGCATGGGAATCAACCGCAGAATGGCCTTGGTCACAATGCCCAGTGTGCCTTCGGAGCCGACCAGCAACTGCGTCAGATTGTAGCCTGTCACATTTTTGATCGACTTGCCGCCGGTATGGATGATGTCGCCATTGGCAAGAACCACTTCCAGTCCCATGACATAGTTGGAGGTGACGCCGTATTTGACGGCGCGCATCCCGCCGGCGTTCTCGGCGACATTGCCGCCAATGAGGGAATATTTCCAGCTGGCCGGGTCCGGCGGATAGAACAGGCCTTTCTGGGCGCAGAAATTATACAGGTCCATCGTCCGCACACCGGCTTCGGCGGTCACCATCATATTTTTTTCGTCCAGTTCCAGAATTTCGGTCATCCGGTCCAGAGTCAGAACGATCCCGCCGTGCAGCGGAACACTGCCGCCGGTGCGGCCGCTGGATGCGCCGCGTGGAGTTACGAAGATCTCGTTGGCGTAGGCGAGCTTCATGACCGCCGACACTTCCTCCACGGTGCGGGGCCGGACCACGACCTCCGGTTTGTTGGGCGGGGTCAAAGGCACCGGCGAGGAATCATATGAATAACCAAAGCGGTCCAGATCCGAGGTCAGAACATGTTCTTTCCCGACAATTTCCCGCAATTGCCTGATGATGGTTTCGTTGACGTTCAAATGCTCAACCCCTCTCATTTTTACGAAATGATTTGTAATCAAAAAACAATCTTATCTATATAAATTATAGCACACCGATCCATTTCCAGTAGGTATAGACAACCACGCTGAAAAACGATGCCGCCAGAATACTGACGCAGGCGCCGGTGCGCATGAGTTCGCTGGCTTTCACATGGCCGGTTCCGTTGATGACCGCGTTCGGCATATTGGAAACCGGCAGCAGATACTGATGCTGCATGTTCATGCCGAGGACCAGAGCGAATACCAGCGGGTTGGCGCCAATCGCCGTCGCATGGGCGATCACGATCGGAGTGAGCGCCGTGGTTTTGGGACCGCCGCCCGTGAAGAACACCTGCAGGGCCGTCGCGATCCAGATCAACAGCACGATCTGCAGGGAATGGTCCAGAGACGCAATCGGCTGCAGCATCGTTCCGGCCAGCCATTTCGCCGCGCCGGAGGTCACCAGCGCGCCGCCCATGGAGAGCCCGGCGCCGTAGAGGACGAAGATGCTCCAGGGCACTTTTGTCTGCGCTTCCTTCCAGGTCATGACGCCGATTCCCGGCCAGATCAGTAAAATGACCGACAGCAGGCCGACGATGGCCACATTGATCTTATGCATGGAGTCGGTGGCCCATAGGGCCAGCGTCAGCGAAAACACCAGCAGTGTATAGATTTCTTCCTTCTTGATCCCGCCGAGTTTATCGAGTTCTTCCTTTACATAGCTGTGCCCGGCGCCCAGTCCTTTGATCTCCGGCGGCCACAGGAAACGGATCAGCAACACCGAAACAAAGGCCAGCGTGAAGGCCGGCGGCGCACCGATCCGGAACCATTCCGCCCAGGAAATCGTCTGTTTTGTCGCCGTCTGGATGAGACCCACGGTAATCGGATTGCCGACGTGGGCGGTCAGTACGCCGATGCTCATGGCGGTGCCGCTCATCGCCACGATGAACAGCAAGGCCTTCACAATGTTGCTCTGCCCTTCCTTGGCATTGAAGGCCTGCCCGATGCCCAGCACGATCGGCAGCATCAGCAGAGTCCGGGCGGTAATCGAGGGAACCAGGAACGTCATGACCAGCATGACCAGGGCAATCGCCCAATAAATCTTGTTCGCATCGCCGCCGGCCAGATTGACCAGATATAGGGCGATTCGTTTCGACAAGCCGGATTTCTCCATGGCCGCCGCCATGATGAAGCCGATAACGATCAGCCATAATGCGGTATTGGAATAGCCGGAAAATGCTCCCGCCAACGTCGTCGCTTTCAGCGCGGCCAATAAAAATACGATGATAAGTCCGCTCAAGGCATCTTCCACAGCCTGGGTCACCCAGATGATGATGGCGAATACCGCCACAGCCAGCGCCATTTTTGCTGCCGCCGGCAATCCGGGCACTGCCGGAGTTCCGAAGGCGATCAGCAATAGCGCCGCAATGCCTCCCCAAAGACCCAGCTTCCCTTTTGTCATAGTGTTTCCCCCTTCATATTTGCAGAAAATTTCAATTTAATATTACGGAATTCCACCGCCTCGACCAACAAAGTTGTGACGAACGACAAAAAATGGACGCCCAACCGCCTTCCGGCGGAACGAGCGTCCACGACAACTATATGAACTATTGCCGGGAAATACCCGGCTTTTTTATTACGCCTGTTTCGCCAATTGGAAACCGAGATCGAGGGCCTTGCGGTTCTTGTCCTCCG
>CAZRQI010000262.1:0-2774 GCA_964602025.1 uncultured Veillonellaceae bacterium | reverse complement strand
AGCCAGACGGGTCGCCGGCAATACTTCGCCGAACTCCGCCAGTTCATTGATGATATCACCGTAACGGGCCGGATTGACGACCACGGTCACATACCGGAAATTCTTCGCCGCGCTGCGCACCATTGCCGGTCCGCCGATATCGATATTTTCCACGGCTTCTTCCTGCGTCACATTCGGCTTGGCAATGGTTTGCCGGAACGGATACAAATTCACAACCACCAGATCGATCGGCTGGATTCCGTGTTCCGTCATGGCCGCCGCATGTTCCGGATTGTCGCGCACAGCCAGGATTCCGCCATGGATGTAGGGATTCAAGGTTTTGACCCGGCCATCCATCATTTCCGGAAAATTAGTGACATCGCTGATATAAATGACTGGCACGCCGGCGTCCTTCAACGCTTTCATCGTTCCGCCAGTCGACACGATTTCAATGCCCATCGCGGCCAATGCTTTGGCAAACTCCACCACGCCAGTCTTGTCGGATACGCTGATCAAAGCCCGTTTCACTTTCACTGCCGTTCGCCTTCTTCCTATGAATTTTGCCGGGGCGGCAAAACTTTCACAGCCCGTCCCGAAATATGGATCCGCCCTTCGCAGTACAACCGGACGGCCCGCACGTACAAGCGATGTTCCAGATGCAGAATGCGCTCGGCCAGTGTCGTCACCGTATCGTCATCTTCGACCGGCACCGCTTCCTGCAGGATGATGGGACCCGAATCCATGCCCTCGTCCACGAAATGCACCGTGGCCCCAGACACTTTCACCCCGTACCGGATAGCCTGCTCCTGTGCGTCCAGACCCGGAAATGAAGGCAACAGCGCCGGATGAATGTTCATGATCCGCATGGGAAAACGGTTGATGAACTGGGGACTCAATATCCGCATGAAACCGGCCAGCAACACCAGCTCGACATGGTGCAGATCCAGTTGTTCGATGATGGCCGCTTCGAATTCCTGTTTGCTCCCGAACTTTTTCCGTTCCACGACCGCGGTCGGGATGTCCATTCCGGCGACCCGCCGCAGCGCATTGGCCTCGGGATTGTCGGAGATGACGACACCGATTTTTGCCGTCAGCCGGTCCGCGTTGATGGCATCCAAGATGGCCTGCAAATTGCTGCCGCGACCCGATACGAGGACTCCCAGCACCTTTTTACGCACCGAAATCTCCCCCCTTCAGCTCAACCTGCCGGTTCCCCGCCGTCACCCGACCGATCCGGTAGCAAATTTCTCCCTGTTCGGCCAACGCCCGGTGAATGGCCGGCGCTTCCTGCTCGGAAACCACAAGGATCATACCGATCCCCATGTTGAAGGTCCGGTACATCTCCGGCCAAGTCACGCCACCCCACTGTTGCAGCAGGGAAAAGATCTGCGGCCGGGGCCAGCTGGCGCTGTCCACCGTCACCGAACAATTTTCCGGCAATACCCGGGGAATATTGTCATAGAAACCGCCACCGGTGATATGCACCATGCCCTTGATCTCGAAACGATCAAAAAGCGGCAGGCAGGCTTTCGGATACAGGCGTGTCGGCGTCAACAATTCTTCGCCGAGCGTTTTGCCCAACTCGGGAATAAAGGTGTCCACCGCGAATTTCTGGTGCTCGAAGCAGATCTTGCGAACCAGGGAAAACCCGTTGGAATGGACGCCCGAGGAAGGCAAGCCCAGCAATACATCGCCGGGCTGAATCCGTTCACCGGTGATCAGCCGCGATTTTTCCGCCACACCGACGGCAAAACCGGCGATATCATATTCGCCGTCCGGATAAAACCCCGCCATCTCCGCCGTCTCGCCACCAATCAGGGAACAGCCCGATTCTTTGCAGGCCCGGGCGACGCCACCCACGATGTCGGCGACTTTTTCCGGCTCGAGTTTGCCGACGGCGACATAGTCCAGAAAGAACAACGGTTCGGCGCCCTGGACCAGAATATCGTTGACACACATGGCGACCGCATCCTGGCCGATAGTATCATGTTTGTCCATCATAAAGGCCAGCTTGAGCTTGGTTCCCACGCCGTCCGTGCCGGAAACCAGAACCGGCTCCGCATATTTGCGGGTATCCAGGGCAAACAATCCGCCAAACCCACCGATGTCCGACAAGACTTCCTTGCGGAAGGTAGCGCGCACATGCGCTTTCATCAATTCCACCGACCGGTTGCCGGCGTCGATGTCCACGCCGGCGTCACGATAACTGAGGCCAGCTTCCGGTTGCTTTGGGTTCATGAACGCTTCCTCCCCCGCGGTTTATCTTGGCTCTTCTGCAAAGAGCCGCAGGCATTTTCTTCAAACACGAACTTGGATCCCGGCGTTTCGCCCTGGCAGGGAATCGCCGTCGGATAATCGCCGTTGAAACAGGCAGTACAAAGTCCGCCAAGTTGGACGTTCGCCACACATTGCCGCAATCCTTCCAGGGACAAATAGTGCAGGGAATCGGCGCCGATATAGCGACGGATCTGATCGATGGTTTTGGAGCTGGCGACCAATTCTTTGCGCACGGAGGTATCGATTCCATAGTAGCAGGGATAGATGATCGGCGGCGAACTGACGCACATATGGATCTTTTTCGCGCCGGCCTCGCGCAGCATCTTGACGATCCGGCCGCTGGTCGTTCCCCGGACGATAGAGTCGTCGACCATGATGATCGATTTTCCCGCCACTGCCGAGCGAACCGCATTCAATTTGATCCGAACCCCTGCGTCCCGTTTTTTCTGCTCCGGCTGAATGAATGTCCGGCCGATGTAACGGTTTTTCATCAACCCTTCCTCAAACGGAATGCCGGA
>CAZRQI010000261.1:0-2782 GCA_964602025.1 uncultured Veillonellaceae bacterium | reverse complement strand
TGGTGCGGGAAGGAACCGTGCTGGTGCGCGTCGAAAGCATCACCGGAGCGGCGGTAGCTGCCCGGGCGACGCGGGACGGAGTGGTGCGCGACGTTTTGGTGAAACCGGGTGACATGATCAAGGCCGGCCAAGTGGTCGCCCGGATTGAGCCGACGGTTAAATGACGAGAGGAATGAAACAATTGGCCTTTTTTGGTTTGCGCCTTGGCGCTTTCTATTTGCTTGCCTGTTTGTTTTTGTTGGGGACGCCGGCGGGAGCGGCCGCGGCTGTTCCGCTGATGCCGCTGGAAGAAGTCCGGGTAGGAGCGCAGGGCGTCGCCCGTACCGTGATTGCGGGAACCCGGATCGAAGAATTTGGCGTGGAAGTATTGGGGATTTTGAAAAATAAAGGGGCGGTCGGCGATCTGATTCTGGTTCGCACCTCCGGCGACGTGATTGATCGCGCCGGCGGCGTGGCCCAGGGGATGAGCGGCAGCCCGGTGTTCATTGATGGTCGCCTGATCGGCGCCATCGGCTACGGCTGGAGCCTGACCGACCAACGCACCGCCATGGTGACGCCGATCCATGACATGCTGAAACTGCTGGACCGGAAACCGCCCAAACCGGCGGAACCCGAACCTGTCGACAACCCGACGGAAAAACCGGCGGATAAACTGACCGACAAAGATCGGAAAAAGACGGCCACGCCCGACAAAGCCGATGGGAAATCGCCGCCCCGGTTGTCTACGCCACTGATGGCGGCAGGTTTTGGGCCCAATGCCCTGGCGTTTTTGCAGACGCATCTGAAACCGTTGAAGTTGACGCCGGTGGCGGTCGGCGATCTGCCTTCGGACATTGCTTTCGGCGCGCTTGAGCCCGGCAGCGCGGTCGGGGTGCAGCTGGTGCGCGGCGATGTCAGTCTGGGCGCGCTGGGGACCGTGACCTACGTCGATGGCGACAAAATTCTGGCGTTTGGGCATCCATTCCTGAAACGGGGGCCGGCCGGATTTTTGATGACCAATGCCTATATTTTCACAACGATCCGCGGACTGGAAAGTTCATTCAAGGTCGGCGCGACCGGCGAGGTGATCGGTACGATCAACCAGGACCGCGGGGCGGGCGTGGCTGGTGAGATGAACCGTTTTCCCGGGATCGTGCCGATGCGGATGAACATCCGTTCCGCCGACTTCGGCGACGGCCGGGAGATGGCGGTCCAGATCGTGCAGGACGAAGAAATCATGCCGATTCTGGCAACGGCGTCCCTGCTGAATGCCATCGACAAGGCGATCGACCGGACCGGTTCCGGCACCGCCCGGATCACTTTCGAAGTAGCCGCCCGCGGCATGCCGGGGGAAACCTACAAGCGGGAGAACATGTTTTACAGCCCGGAAAATGTCGCGGAAGCTTCGCTGGCCGAGTTTTATGAATTGATCGCCTTTCTGGCTTCCAATCCGCACAATCCGGTGACGATCATGGATATCCGGGCCGATATCGACGTCAGTCCGGAACGACGTACGGCACGGATTCTTTCGGCCCGTCCGGTTCAGACCTCCGCCCGGCCGGGAGACACGATCGATATCGAAGTGAAGCTCAAGCCTTACCGCAGCGAAACGATCACCCGGACGGTCAGCTTCACTGTACCCAAGGACCAGAAAACAGGTGTCCTGAATTTGAGCGTTCGCGGCGGCGGCTTTTTTTCGCTGGCTGCCCTGTTGAAAAAAATGGGCGCCGAAGGCGGGGAAATTCCGAAGCCTTCCCGGAAACCGCCGAAATCCTTCGAAGAAATGATCAAGGATCTATCCGGCCGGGATCGCAACAATGACATCGTGGTCGAACTGCCGGGCGCCGCCGAGATTTTGGACGACGGCGCGGGCGGCGACAAAAAACCGAAACTGAAACTGGGCGAATCGGAAAAATCCGTGGCCGACAAGGATCCGGCCAAACCGGAAAAACCGGCCAAAGACAAGCCGTCGAGTTCGCTTCTGGCCAACCGGAAACCCGACCCAAAAAAGAAAGGGTTTCTGACCACAGATTACATCATTGAAGGGGATACAGAAGTCAGTATCGAGATCACGCAAGCGGGAAAGCCATAGCATGCGGGTATTTTTGACCGGCGCAACCGGATTTTTGGGCGAATACTTGCTGCGCGAACTGTTGCTGCGGGGTCATTCTGTTTGGTGTCTATACCGACAGCCGGGCAAACGGCTGGATACGGTCCGCTTTCTGTCGGAATCCGGCCTGCCCCGTCAGGCCGGCGATCTGCATTGGGTTCAGGGCGACCTTATGGCGGCGGCCGACAATTGGCCGGCCTGGAGTGCGGCGGATCCGCTCCTGCGGGATGTCGACGCCTTATTGCACTGTGCGGCGGCGATGCAGCTGCATCTGGATTCCCGCGGCGAACCGCTGCGGACCAATGTCGGCAGTGTCGCCGTGTTGCAGCGTCTGCTTCAAATGCAGCCGATGTCGGCGCACGTGGTCAGTACCGCCTACGTCTGCGGCCGCGTCGAGGGTGACTCGGTGCCGGAGCGACCGCATCCCCGGGGACTGTTCGTCAATGTTTATGAGGAGAGCAAATGGGAAGCGGAACGGCTTTGGGACGGCCAGGCGACCTTGCTGCGTCCGGGCATTATCGTCGGTGATACCGCCACCGGCCGTTGCACGTCGTTTTTCGGTTGGTACGTTCTGATGCAGGCTGTTCATCTGCTCAGCCGCCTGGGGGGCGACGGGGCGGGCGGACAGCCTTTTGATTTGCAGATCGGCTTGCCGGTGGACGCGGACTCGACCATGAACATCGAACCAGTCGA
>CAZRQI010000260.1:0-2793 GCA_964602025.1 uncultured Veillonellaceae bacterium | reverse complement strand
AGCAGCCGCTGCCGGGAATTCCTGTCCAAGGTGCTGGCCGCACGGGCCGGTTGAGTGACTCAGTCACGGATGAAGAGTATTATGGGCCGGTCCTTGTTCGCCAGGATCGGTTTTCTATTTTGATAAGGCATCTCACGCAAGGAGGAATGGGACGGTGGCCGGCGAATCAGTAGGGAGGATACGCAAGGAAAAAGGAGGAATCGTTGATGAGAAAACGGTGGCTTCTTGTTCTGACTTTACTGGTGTCTTTGTTGGCGCCTTGTTTCCCGGTCCAGGCCGAGATGGCCCAAATCGGCAACGGCATCTACATGGCGGGAATTCCGACCGATCAGCTGCAGTATTTCTCCGCGCCGGAAGGCTATGGCCGCCAGCGCAGCGCCAACTGGTGCTGGGCGGCCTGCATTCAGATGGTGTTGAATTTCCACGGCCTGCCGGTCACGCAGGAGGCGATCGTCCAGAAAGTCTACGGCCAGTTGATCGACCAGCCGGCGAACCCGGAACAGATCATCTATGCCCTGAACGGTTGGGGCGTCGATATCGCCGGCCGTCCGTCGGTGGTGCAGGCCGTGCCGTACAATATCGACGGTCCTTCGATCGTGCGCGATCTGGCCTATCGCTGGCCGCTGATCGTAGGCCTGAAGGGTGACCCGGTCGGTCACGCCTATGTGATGACGGCCGTGACGTATGGGGTGGATCAGATGAACAATCCGTTGTTCCGGTCGGTGGTGCTTCGGGACCCCTGGCCCGGCAACGAAAGCCGGATCGAGATCAGCTGGCAGGAATTCATGGAACGGGCAATGTTCATGACCCGCGTGTATGTGTTGCGGTGATGGAAAATGAGAAAGGGCGGTCTAGAGCAGGTGGTATAACCTGCTCTAGACCGCCCTTTTGTATGAGTTGGCGCTGGGTTATTGCGTCCAGCCGTCGGGACTGAAGGATGCCCGGGATCCGGCCAGAGTGACGACAAATAGTTTTCTGAAACTGCCTTTATGCGCTGAAAAATTCCCGGCTCAACTGATAAAAACGGTCTGGATTGGTAAGCATGGCGGGGTGTCTGCCAGTAGCAAACAAATGGATTTCGCCATGGCCGATTTTTGAAACCAATTCGCCGTATACTTTTTCAAAATAATCGGGGGAGATGGATTGGATATATTCATCTTCGCGGCTGCCGGTCAAGAGGATGGGCGGCTTCAAGGTGTGCAGGTCTTGATGAAAAAACTTGCCGATGTTCTTTTGGTGGCCGAGTATGGCTCGGGTATCGTTGTCGACGACTTGTTCCCAATCCGCGCCATGCATCGAGAAATAAAACATTCTGGCATTTTCATCCTGCTTGGAGGCGTCCCTTTCGGCGCGAATATTTTCGGTGAATGCCGCCAGGGGTTTTTCGCCCTCAAAGCTATCGGCGATTACTTTGCCGACAAGCTCCGGCGCTTCCAGTGCAACGTTGATGGCAACCAACGCGCCGCCGCTGCAGCCGATCAAATTGGCCTTTGCATATTGCTTTTCCCGTAAAAAAGCGATGACCTGTTCGGATTCATCAAACCATAAGTCGTCGGGGAATTCACTAAGTCGGTCGGATTTTCCATGACCTAAAAAATCAATCAGGATGACTTTGAAATCTTTTGCATACCGCTCCGCAATTTCAGCAAACATATTTGAAGAGGCGGTATTCCCATGGAGCAGGAATAGGGGTGCGCCGGCGCCCAATTCAGTATAATAAATTTTCCGGTTGTTAAATTTGAAATAACTCATTGTCCAGCCCTCCTAAATCACAGGTTCGTGTTCAGTGGCAAGATTTTTCATTATTTATGCGCCGAGATGGGCCAGACGGCGGGCCCGTTTGGCGGAGGACGGATGGGTGCGCTTCAGGCGTTCCCAAAAGCTGGCCCGCGCTTCCTGCGGCGCCAACACTCGCTCCAGAAAACTCCGCAGGCCATTGCCGCAGCCGATCCGGGCCGCAAAGCGGTCGGCGGCGTATTCGTTGCGCCGCGAACCGAACAGCATGCCGAGATAGAACGGCAACTGCACGAAGCCGTCAAAGAGAATGAACAGGAGGCGAAACAGCCAGAGCAGCACCAGGATCAGATAGCCCAGCACTGGAATAAAGCGTAACTGGCCGATACCCTTGAGCAGAACATCATACAGGCGCAGCGTCCAGTTGCCGACCTGTCCGGAAACGCAGGTAAGCGTCAGCCAGAACGTGTGGTTCAGCAGATGATGGCCGAGTTCGTGCGCCAAAATGCCTTCCAGTTCTTCCGGGGTGGCGGTCTTTAGCAATCCTGTCGTGACCGCTACGGATTTTGCGCCCAGCGCCAAGGCGTTCACTTCTTCTTTGGGACAGACATACAACCGATATTGGGCAGGGTTCTGTCCGGCCCGCCGGCAGATTTCCGTAAACAGTGGACGCAGATAGGCCGCTTCTTCCGGCGTGCATTTGTCGCAATCGGAACTGTGGCGAAGCAACCATTCGGCAATCGGCGTCAGGCCGAGCAGCAGCAGGGTTCCCAGGCCCATGGTGGCGATCAGGGCGGCGGCGATTTCCGGTCGCCAGCCGTGGAGGGGTTTCCCGTAAAGAACCAGCCCGCAGGCAAGCAAACTGTAAAGCAAAAGCCAGTTGATCAGGATGGAGAATATACTGGTGACCATGATTTGTTTCGATCTCCCATGAGAATTTTTTTGACCGTTCTATTATACTACACTTCGTCGATTCTGCGTCCGAAGCGGCAGGAACACCGCGTGCAAGCGCGAATGATGTAAAAGGGGAACAAGTCGGGGGAATGGAGGTCGCCATGC
>CAZRQI010000259.1:0-2817 GCA_964602025.1 uncultured Veillonellaceae bacterium | reverse complement strand
ACGAAACAGTTCCCACTCGCTCCAGGAAGGATTCTTCCAGTCCGTCACGTCCTGTACGGAAGTGACGCCGTGACTGGCCGCTTCCCGCAATGCCCGGCGCAGGGCCTCGGCCTGCTCGTCGGACGTGGGCGCGGGCATGACGCACTCCAGCAGCCTGATGGCGGCGTCCTTCAGAATGCCGGTGGGTTCGCCGGTCGCCGGATCGCGGTAGATTTCGCCGCCGACGGGATCGGGAGTGCGGGCGTCGATGCCAGCCAGACGGAGCGCGGCGCTGTTGGCGAGGCCGATATGCAGATCCAGACGGGTCACAAAAGCCGGAACGTCGCCGGTGACGGCATCGATCCACTCCTTGCGGGGCAGCGGAGCTTCCGGCCAACATTCCTGGTCCCAGCCGCCGCCGCGGACCCAGCCGCCCTTCGGCGTCAGTCGGACCCGGTCGGCAATCCGCCGGATGAATTCCGCCGGATCAGCGGCGCCCCGCAGGTCGACCGCCAGCAGGGAAAACCCGCCGGCGAGAAAATGCGTGTGGCAGTCGATAAATCCGGGCAGCACCGTCTGGCCTTCCAGGTTCAGGACCGGTGCGTCCGGCAGGGCTTGCGCGGCCAACGCGCGAATTTCATCGGTTCGCCCGACGGCGAGAATGCGGCCGTCGCGTACCGCCAGAGCCTGTGCGGCGGGGTTCGCGGGGTCAAGAGTGCGGATGTTGGCGTTGATCAGGACAAGGTTCGATTGCATCGGCGATTTCATTGACGAGCACCTCCGTGGATAGCGGGAAATTCTTTGATTTTCCCGCCCGGCCGTTGTCGAGGCAGGAAAACTTCGGACCGCTGTGGAACAATCTTTGGATATGAAGCCCATTATAACGTGAACGAACCGGGGAGGGAATCGCTTGAGGAAAAAAACCGCCGCTCCTGCTTTATTGCTGGTCTGCCTGCTGTGCCTGACAACGTGGACGGGCGTGGCTGCCGCCGAAGAACGGCCGGGAATCGTCGGGATCGATCTGTTGACTGTCAATGATTTTCACGGCGCATTGATCGAATCGGGGCGCAATCCTGGCGCCGCCAAATTCGGCGCGTTCTTGCGCGGCGAGTGGGCGAAAAACCCTTACGGCAGCATTTTTGTCAGCGCCGGCGACATGTTCCAGGGCAGTCCGGATTCCAACCTGCTCTATGGAAAAACCGTCGTGGAAGTCTTGAACGCCCTGAAGCTCGATGCCATGACGCTCGGCAACCATGAGTTCGACTGGGGACTGGACAAGTTGCGGCAACGGGTCGACGAGTCGACTTTCCGCTATGTTTCGGCGAATGTCCGGGAAAAGGATGGACAGGGCCGCCTGACTTTCGTGCAGCCGTACGCAATGCTGGAACGGTTCGGTCTGAAAATCGCCGTGATCGGTATCGTCACGCCGGAAACGGCCTACACGACCGGCCCGAAAACGGTGGCGCCATTCGAGTTCCGCGACCCGGCGACGGTGGTGCGGGAACTGATTCCGGTAGTCCGGGCGAAGGGCGCGGACGTGGTCGTTGTGCTGTCGCACCTGGCGTCGTACATGGATAAGCAAACCGGCGAAGTGACCGGGGACGCGGCCGATCTGGCTCGCAGCACGCCGGGAGTCGACGCGGTGGTCAGCGGTCACTCCCATCAGACCGTCGCGGGCAAGGCGGCGGGGATTCCCGTCGTTCAGGCCTACTACAACGGCCGGGCTTTGGGGCGGATCAGCCTGGTGTATTCCCGGCGCGACCGAAAAATCATTGCGAGTTCGGTGCAGGCGCTGGAAACGCCGGTGAAGGACGCCAAGGCGGATGCGGGGATCGCGGCGATCGTGAACCGGGCCCAGGCGGAAATCGCGCCGGTGAAAAATGTGGCGCTGGGTCGCGCGGTGACGGATTTGTCCCATGATCGCTACGAGCTTTCGATTCTGGGCGAATGGTCGAGCGATGTAATGCGGCAGGCGGGCAAGGCGGACATCGCGTTCCAGAACGGCGGCGGCCTGCGGACCAGTATTCCGGCGGGAGCCGTCACGATGGGCAATCTTTACGAAGTGATGCCATTCGACAACACGCTGGTGACGATGGAGCTCAGTGGTGCGCAAGTGCTGGAGGTCCTGAACCACGGCCTCAATGGCAAGGCCGGCACGGTCCAGTTCTCGGGACTGCAGGTCATGATCGACTCCAGCCGCCCCTATGGCGAACAGCTGGTGGAAGTGCGGCTGGCGGACGGTCGGCTGTTGGATGCGGGCGCGACCTACCGGATCGCGACCAACGATTTCATGGCCGCCGGCGGCGACGAATTCACCACGCTCAAACAGGGCCGCAATATGACGGATACCTTTATTCCGATCCGGGATGCGTTGGCCGACGCGATCAAAAAAGCCGGCACGCTGCAGATCAAAAAAGACGGCCGACTGCGGGACATCAAGGGTGCGGCGGTGAAACCGGCCGCCTGATTCTCCGCGACGCAAAAGGAGTTGAGTAGACATGCCCCGTTTCGAATACCGCCTCAACGACGCCGCACAGGACTACCCGCTTATTTTCTATTATGAAAACATGGATGAAGTGGAAGCCGCCATGCGGTTTGTCTGCGATTATTTTGTCAAGGACGGGAAAACCTGGCTGAAAAACACCTCCGCCGTTTCCGGCATGGAGTATGTGATGTACATGGAAGAAGTACCGACGGATTCGGCCGAATCGGGAAACAGGGCGCAGAAAGCCTTGCCGTCGGGAATCGCGGTGGAAGTGCGGGAGTATCGGGAAGGCGCCCTGGACTATCCCCTGATCCACCAGTTCGCTTTCAACAGCCAGTTGCAGGCGCTGGCCC
>CAZRQI010000258.1:0-2819 GCA_964602025.1 uncultured Veillonellaceae bacterium | reverse complement strand
CTTCCGGCAGCCGGTACGGCAGGGCCTCGCATTCGCCCAGATTCCAGATCCAGCCGCCGGGGCGGTCGGGATCTGGCCGCCGGAGACGAAACCCTTTCGGAATCAACCGGATGATCTGATAGCGCAGCCGCCCCTCTTCATCCCGGTAATCATAGGTCGCGGCAATCCGGCGGGGAAGGCCGTCCTGGTTCGGCGCGTCGTCGGCGTCCGGCGACGGTCGTCCGAGAAGTCCCGCCAACTTTCGCATTCCGCCGCCAAACCCTTCCTTGTGACAGAAGAAAGTTCCCTTGACGGCATTGACCGAAAATGAGGGATGACGGT
The DNA here is from genome assembly GCA_964602025.1 of uncultured Veillonellaceae bacterium. Lineage (GTDB taxonomy): Bacteria > Bacillota > Negativicutes > UBA1444 > UBA1444 > UBA1444. Next base: position 2,498 of record CAZRQI010000258.1, on the reverse strand, counting down.
CCCGGCTGCCATGCGTCGGCAACGGGCAGTGGCAGGTTCCCTCCTCGCCGCGCCAGCGGATCGGCCCGCAGGCCTCCTCCAGCCAGTCGCGCGCGTTCATGGCGCCGGCTCCGGCAATTGGCCCAGACAAGTCAAGACCTGAACGCCGTTTTGGTGCAGCAGGGCCAGCACATGATGCCCGTCGCCCTTGCGGCGCAGCAGCACCATTCCCCGGGCTTTGCCCCAATGTTCGTCATTGGTCAGCGAAAACCGGTCATGCGCCAGGCTGGTCGGCTCCACCCGACGGACATAGTCGATGACCTGCTGCAATCGCTCCAGCGGATAGAAGAACGTCAGGAACTGACCGGGAAACGAAAAATTCAACTTGGCGAAATTGTACAGCAACCCCCATAGCAGCGCCCCGCCCTCCACGAACAGATCGAGCGGCTGGCCATCCATCAGTTCTTCGCACCCGCTCAACCAATGCGCGCGGAAAAGCACGACATACTCGAGGGAAAAACCAAAATCGTGGCTGGATAGGCGCTGGGCGGCGTAGATTTCACAGGGCGTGCTGTCGCGATAGTCGGAAACCTTGCCGACCTTGCGGCCCAGACTCTGCACCTTGGGCGGAAAGATCAGCGACCACTTTTTATAGTTCGCCAGCGTGCTCTGCGTGATGGGCGTGCCCAGTTCGACGCACTTGGCAATTACTTCATGCGGTGTCATGGCAACCTCCGTTTTGTTTTTATATCAACAAGTGCTACTGTTAATATAAATCGAAACGAAGCTGTTGTCAAGAAAAACAACTTGCGTTATTGGCCGTTCCATCTCTTCCGCTGGGACGCAAAGATCAAGTCGGGGTCGGTCGCCAGCGCCATCGCCGCGTCCACGTCGATCACATCAAACATGCTGAGCATTTCCAGCGCCATATCCATTGTCTGCATGCCGGAACGGCCGCTGGTCTGCATCGTCGAGTTGAGTTGATGCGTTTTTCCGGTCCGGATCATATTGCGCACCGCCGGATTGAGCAGCAGGATTTCGCAGGCGGCCACGCGCCCGACGCCGCCCTTGCGCGGCAAAAGTTGCTGCGACACGATCCCCTGCAGAATCATGGACAGCTGCATGCGAATCTGTGACTGCTGGTGCGCCGGGAACACGTCGATGATCCGGTCGATCGTCTGCACTGCATCGGTGGTGTGCAACGTGGCAAAGACCAAGTGGCCCGTTTCGGCCGCCTGGATGGCAGTGGTCATCGTGTCCAGATCGCGCATCTCGCCGACAACGATGACGTCCGGGTCCTCGCGCAGCGCCGCGCGCAGGCCGGAGGCGAAGCTGTCGACGTCCACGCCGATTTCCCGCTGACTAATCAGGCTCTGTCGCTTTTCATAGAGGTATTCCACCGGATCTTCCAAGGTAACGATGGTGCAGCGGCGCTCGAGATTGATCTGATGGACCAGGGAAGCCACCGTCGTCGATTTGCCGGAGCCGGTCGGGCCGGTCACCAGGACCAGGCCGCGCCGGAGGCGGGACATTTGCAGCAGGACCGGCGGCATCTCAAGTTCCCGCAATGTCGGAATCCGACCGGGAATGACGCGGGCGGCGATGGCCACGGAACGGCGCTGCCGGTAGATATTGATACGGAAGCGCCCCTGTCCGGGCAGCTCATGGGAGATATCCACGTCCCCCCGCTGCCGCAATTGCCTTTTCTGCTCTTCTGTTGCGATTTCGTCCACCAACGCCAGCGTATCCTCGTCCGTCAAAGGCTCCGGATACAAATCCGTCAGTTCCCCATGCCGCCGAATGGTGACGGGGTTGCCGACCAGGCAGTGCAGGTCCGAGGCGTTTTGGGCAACGGCATCAGTCAGAATCTGCCGTAATGAACATCTCATCGTCGCTCACTGTCCCTTTCCGTATCAAAAAAATGTGAAAGTTTTCGATTAACCCCTGTTAGCGCCGCTTATACACCGACAAGATCAAACCCTGCTCCACCAGTTCGTATTGGTCCTGCACCGTCGCGAACACCTTCTGCATCATCTGCATCTGGGCGATTCGGTAACGAGAATAACCGTGCAAAGTCCCCAGCGGGGAAAAACGGTGAACCATGTCGGCGGCATAATCCCGGCGAATATCCGTGTCCACGAACAGATACTCAGGACGGTTCGCCAGCAATCTCTCCACGCACAGCGACGTTTCCCGAGGCGAAATAAGGAACTTGCTCATTTCAAAATACGGCATGGCGCTGTAACGTCCGGCCAGAAACGGCAGGAAATTGTCGTATTTGGAGATGATGTGGATTTTAGAATCCTGTGAGTACTTTTGAATCAACTCAACGCCATTTTGGAAGTAGCGCGGATCCATCGTCGATGAAATTTGGGCCCGGTCCAGATCCCACTCATAAATCTGATGACTGTCCAGAACCCCCAGAAATTCGTTGCGGGTTCGCTCCTGGTCCCAGCCACCAGCCAGCAGCACGCCGAGGCCGATGATTACCAGCAGAACAGCCATCTGGTGGCGGAACA
>CAZRQI010000257.1:0-2844 GCA_964602025.1 uncultured Veillonellaceae bacterium | reverse complement strand
CCAACACAACGTGCCCATTTTCTAATTGTACCTGAAACATAGCATTTGGTAAAGCTTCAATTACTTTACCTTCCACTTCAATGACATCTTGTTTGGACACGTGATCCCTCCTCGTCCGCTAACGACAACTTGTGGCGGCATCGGCTATGGAAGCGTTAAGATTAATGGTTCTCCATCCGTCACAGCGACTGTATGTTCAAAATGCGCCGAAATTTTACCGTCGGCTGTTACTACGGTCCAATCATCTGCTAAAACTTCGACTTCTGGAGTTCCTAAATTAATCATCGGTTCAATGGCCAACACCATTCCGTTTTTTAGCAAAGGACCCCGCCCCGGCGGCCCGTAATTTGGAATCTGAGGGTCCTCATGCATCCTCTGTCCGATGCCATGACCCACATAATCACGAACCACGCCATATCCGTGAGACTCGGCATGAAGTTGAACCGCATGGGATATGTCTGATAACCGGTTTCCTTTGATCGCTTTTTCAATTCCTCTATACAGGGATTCCTCTGTAACCGTCAATAATTTCTGCAACTCATCATCCACATCGCCAACCGGAACCGTGATCGCCGCATCGCCATAATACCGGTTCAATTTGGTGCCGACATCCAGGCTGATCACATCGCCGCTTTTGAGTTGGCGGGATCCGGGAATCCCGTGAACAACCTGCTCGTTGACGGAAGTGCAGATATTGGCCGGAAAACCGCCATATCCTTTGAAAGCAGGAATCGCGCCGGCGTGGCGGATATATTGGTCGGCGATGCGATCCAGTTCAAGTGTGGTAACGCCCGGAACGATGGCCTTCTTTAATTCCAGCAGCGTTTGACCGACAATTTTCCCCGCATCACGCATATAGCCGATCTCTCGGTCCGTTTTCAGAACGATCATGGTTCTTCGCCCGTCAGGCTGACAATGATATCGCGGAACACCGTATCGGCCGGTTGGGCGCCGTTAATTTCGGTATATAGATCGCGGTCCAGATAGTACTGAATCAATGGCTGCGTCTGCCGATGATAGACTTCCAGGCGTTCCCTTACCGTTTTTTCCTGGTCATCCGCCCGTTGATAGAGTTCACCGCCGCAACGGTCGCAGATGCCAGGCTTAACCGGGGTTCGGAATTCCATATGATAGGTTGCTCCGCAAGACTGACAAATTCGCCGGCCTGTTAAACGCGGGATCAAATCCTGATCCGGGACCACGATATTAACAACCCGGTTTAAACGAATTCCCATCTTCGCCAACATTTGGTCCAAGGCATGCGCCTGTTGGAGAGTGCGGGGAAATCCATCCAAAATGAACCCGCCCAAGCAATCGGATTTTGCTAGTCTTTCCCGGGTGATTCCGACCGTAACCTGGTCGGGGACCAACGCGCCGACATCCATATACCGTTTGGCTTCCAATCCCAGTGGCGTTCTTTCCTGCAACGCCCCCCGGAAAATATCGCCGGTGGAAACATGAGGAATATCATAGCGTTCAACAAGTTTAGCCGCCTGAGTCCCTTTGCCGGCGCCGGGCGGCCCCATCAATAAGAGATACACGAGCTGTCATCCCCTTACTTCATGAAGCCCTGGTAATGCCGCATCAAAATCAGCGATTCAATTTGTTTCATCGTATCGAGAGCGACGCCTACAACAATCAGTAATGCGGTCCCGCCAAAATACACGCCATCAATTCGGGTAACCACGGCGACGAAGTTTGGCAGAATGGCAATGAGTGCGAGGAACAGCGACCCGGCCAAAGTGATTCGGGTAACGATGCGATCCAGGTAATCCGCCGTCGGTTTACCAGGCCGCAATCCAGGAATGAAGCCCCCGTACTTTTTCATGTTATCGGCCATATCAGGAATATTCATGGTAATTGCAGTATAGAAGTAGGTGAAAAATACGATCATCACTGCATACAGAACTGTTTGGAACGGCGTTCCCCAATCAAACCAGTGCGCCACCGTTTTCACCCAACCGACATCGACAAATTGGCCGATGGTGACCGGGAACATCAAAACGGACGACGCAAAGATGATGGGAATTACGCCGGCCTGATTGACACGCAACGGAATGTGCGTTGAGTGTCCGCCGTACATTTTCCGGCCAACCAGCCGTTTGGCGTATTGCACCGGAACTTTCCGGTGGCCTTGTGTAATCGCGATAACAAAAACGATCATGGCAACAGCAATTACAACAAACAAAACAACATTGAAGAAATTAATGGTTCCTGCTTTCAAATATTCGAAAATCACAAAAAGGCCATCCGGAAGGCGTGATACAATCCCGGCGAAAATAATCAGGGAAATCCCGTTGCCGATGCCTTTTTCGGTGATTTGCTCGCCAATCCACATCAGGAATACCGTTCCGGCTGTCAAGGTCAGCGCAATCAGCAAAATCGAGCCGATTCCGGGGTTTATGATGGCGTGTTTCAAGCCAAAAGCCATCCCCAACGCCTGGATGAATCCCAGAAGAACCGTTCCATAACGGGTAATCTGAGAAATCTTTTTACGCCCCTCTTCGCCTTCTTTGGACCATTGCTCAAATTGCGGCACCACAACCGTCAGCAGTTGCATGATAATCGATGCATTGATGTAGGGTGTGATACTCATGGCAAAAATCGAGAACTTGCTGAGAGCTCCGCCCGAAAACAGATCAAGCAATCCAAGCAGATTTCCCGTGTTGAACATCTGCTCGATCACGGCTGCGTTCACGCCCGGGACCGGAATATGAATACCGGCCCGAAAAACGATGAACATAGCCAGGGTAAAGCCTACTTTTTTTCGCAGCTCCGGGATTTTGAGCACATTGGCCAAGGCCGCCAGCACTTAGACCACCTCGACTTTTCCACCGGCTGCTT
>CAZRQI010000256.1:0-2866 GCA_964602025.1 uncultured Veillonellaceae bacterium | reverse complement strand
TTGTCACGCGTCGGTCTTATTATTTCTTCGCGGAAGCTTTTTTCACTTCGGCAAGGATCGATTCTACGGTTTCTTTGCCAACCTTGTCGGTGTACTCGGCATAAACGGACTTGACAGCATCCTGGAACGCCTTTTGTTGTTCCGGGGTCAGCGTGGTGACGGTCATGCCGGCTTCTTTCAGTTTGGCGGTCTGCGAGTCATTCATTTCCTTGCTGATCTTGCGGACATAGTCACGGGCCACGTAAGCGGCTTCCTGGAATACCTTCTGGTCGTCCTTCGGCATTCCGTCCCAAATCTTCTTGCTGATGATCAGGATGTGCGGGGTGTAGACATGGCCGGTGAGGGTGACAAATTTCTGGACTTCATTATATTTGGACAGATAGATGGTCGGGATCGGGTTTTCCTGGCCGTCCACCGTCTTTTGCTGCATGGCGGTGAACAGTTCGCTGAACGGCATCGGGGTCGGGTTGGCGCCGAGCGCTTTCCAGGTCGCCAGATGGATCGGGTTCTGCATGACGCGGATCTTCAGACCCTTGACATCTTCCGGCATCTTGACTTCCTTCGCGCTGTTGGTCAGGTGACGGAAGCCGTTTTCCCAGTACGCCAGACCTTTCAGGCCTTTGGCTTCCATCAGGTCGAGCAGTTTCTGGCCAGCCGGACCGTCCATGACGGTGTAGGCGACGGTCGTGTTCGGGAACAGGAACGGCAGGTCAAATACGCCGAGTTCCTTCACGATGCCGGTCAACGGCGAGGACGAAGGTCCGGTCATTTCGAGGTTGCCCATCCGGGCCGCTTCGGTCGTTTTGACGTCGTCGCCGAGCTGGGCGTTGGCATACAGCTGGATGTCATACTTGCCAGGCAGTTTCTTGTCGACTTCTTCTTTGAATTTTTTCAGTCCGAGGAATTCCGGATGGACTTCATTCAAACCGATGCTGATGCGGATGACTTTCTTGCCGGCGGTTTCCGTTTTTGCGGCGTCGGGTTTTGCCGCCGGTTTCTTGTCCGAAGACAAGCAACCTGTCAGCAGGGTGGTGGCCATCACCATGACCATTGCCAGAACGAACCATTTCTTACTCACTCTGTTTCCCCCTCTTTTTTTGTGTTGGTCTATCATAGCGGCTTACGCCGCCATAACCCGTTGGAAAGCCAGTATGGTTACCTGTTCACCATGTTCGGGATGAAAGTCACCAGTCCCGGCACATAGGTAATCAGCAAGAGCACCACGATCATGACGCCGATGAACGGCAGCAGCGGTTTGACCACTTCGCCCATCGAGATCTTCGAGAGGCCGCAGCCGACGAACAGCACGTTGCCGACCGGCGGGGTGATCAGGCCGATGCACAGGTTGACGACCATGACGACGCCGAAGTACACGGGATCGAGGCCGTAGCCTTCGGCCACCGGCAGCAGCATCGGGCCGAGGATCAGCAGGGCCGGGGTCAGGTCCATGACGCAGCCGACGATCAGCAGCAGGATGTTGATCCAGAACATGGCCAGGATCACGTTGCCGCCGGCGAGTTTGTCGAGAGTTTTCAGCAGCAGCTCCGGCACCTGGGCCGTCGTGATCATGTAGCCGGCCGCCGTCGCCGCCCCGCACACCAGCAGGACGACCGCCGTGGCCTTGGCGGCCTGGAAGAAGATCTCCGGCATCTCGGTGATCTTCAGCTCGCGGTAAACGAACAAGCCGATCACGAAGGCATAGGCAACCGCCACTACGGCGGCTTCCGTCGGCGTGTAAATCCCGGTGACGATGCCGCCGAGGATAATCACGGGCAGCATCAGGGCCCAGGATGCTTCTTTCAGGGCGGCGATGAACTGCGCTTTGGTGACGCGGGCGCCGACCCGATAGCCATGTTTTTTGGCGTGGAAACGCCAGACGATCATCAGTCCGAGCCCGATCAGGATGCCGGGTATGATGCCGCCGAGGAACAGTTTGACGATGGAAACGCCGCCGATGACGCCAAAAATGATCATCGGGATGCTGGGCGGGATGATCGGGCCGATGCAGCCGGACGCCGAAATCAGCGCCGTGCTTCTCGGCACCTCATACCCTTCTCGCTTCATGATCGGCAGCAGGATCGAACCGATGGCCGAAGTGTCGGCCACAGCCGAGCCGGACACGCCGGCGAAGATCATACTGGCCACGACGGCCACATAGCCGAGACCGCCGGTGACATGGCCGACCAGGGCATTGGCGAAGTTGACGATGCGTTTTGACATACCGCCGACGTTCATGATCTCGCCGGCCAGCATGAAGAACGGGATCGCCATCAGCGGGAAGTTGTCCACGCCGCGGTAGATACTGGAAGCGATGTTCGCCGAGGAAAGTTCGCCGGACATCACCATCAGGACGATCGTCGTCAGAATCAGACTGAAGGCGATCGGAATATTGAGCAGAATGAAACTGAACAGACTGGATAAAAAAGCGGTCAGCATGTCTTCCCTCCTTGCGCCGAAGACGGAGCGGTAACTATGTAGTATGTCTTGAGCAGCGTTTGGAAGATCATCAGAACACAACTGATCGGGATCACGATATAGACGTATCCCTGGGGAATTTCCGCCGCCGGCGACAGCCAGTCAAAGTTGGCCATCATCATCAGGTAGCCGCCTTCCAATACGGCATACAGGGCGAAGATGACCAGCGCATTGGTAAATACCGCAACGATCTTCCGCAGCGTCGGCGGCATCTTTTTCACCACGATGTCCAGGCCCAGATGCTCGTCATTGATGTAGGCCAGGAACGAACCCAGAAAGACCAGCCACACCAGCATGAACCGGGTGACCTCCTCCGACCAGGCCAGCGAAAAATGCAGGTAATAGCGAGTGACGACATTGGCAAACACGATTAGAACCATGAATCCCAACA
>CAZRQI010000255.1:0-2869 GCA_964602025.1 uncultured Veillonellaceae bacterium | reverse complement strand
AATCATCCGGCGCATCGGCGATGCGGACGCCGTGTTGCTCAGCTATACCAGCCGGATCGACCGGGAGGTGCTGGCGGCCTGCCCCGGCATCCGTTACATCGGCATGTGCTGTAGCCTGTATTCAGAGGAGAGCGCCAATGTCGACATTCGCGCAGCGCGTGACCGGAACATCACCGTCCGCGGCGTTCGCGACTACGGCGATCCGGGAGTCGTCGAATATGTCGCTAGCGAGCTGATCCGCTATCTCCACGGATTCGGCGACAAACAGTGGCAAAAAATGCCGGTGGAAATCACCGGCCTGAAAGTGGGCATCCTCGGTCTGGGAACGACCGGACAGCTGATTGCCGCCGGCTTGGGGGCTTTTGGCGCGGACCTTCACTATTTCAGCCGGAGCCGCAAACCGGAGCAGGAGGCGCGCGGCGTGAAATTTTTGCCGCTGCGGGAACTGCTGGAAACGGTGGACGTCGTCTGCACCTGCCTGAACAAGAATGTCATTCTGCTTCGGGAAGAGCAGTTCCAGTGGCTGGGCCATCATAAAATCCTTTTCAATACATCCATCGGCCCCTCCCACGATGTCGGCGCCCTGGCGAAATGGCTGGAGCATGACGACAATGAGTTCTATTGCGACACGGCGGGAGCGCTGGGCGACGACAGCGGCTTGCTGCTGAACCATCCCCACGTCCATTGCGCGGGAAAATCGGCCGGGATTACCCGCCAGGCCCTGGATCGCCTGAGCGAAAAAGCACTGCACAATCTGGAAACTTTTCTGCGCGAACAAACATAGAAGCGCCAGCGGTCCGCGTCGTCAACCCGGTCAACCCGAGTTTTTATCCCGTGTCCGGACGACAACTTTGTTGCGACCGGCCGCTTTCGCTTCGTACATGGCTTCGTCCGCCGCGCGGATCAGGTCGTCGATGGCTTTGTCCTCGGCGATGGCCGTTGCGATGCCGATGCTGACCGTAACCCGGATTTCGCCGACCGGCGTGGCCACCGGAGTTTCTGCCAGAGTTCGCCGCAACCGCTCGGCGACGGAATAGGCTTGATCCGCCGGCGTTTCCGGCAGCAGAGCAATGAACTCCTCGCCGCCCAACCGGCCACACACGTCCGTGGCGCGCAACACATTCTTGCTTACCTCCGCCAGCTTGATCAGGACCTGATCGCCGGCGGCATGCCCGTACGTGTCGTTGACCTGCTTGAAGTGATCGATGTCCAGGATGAAGAGGGACAAGGGGCGGTGATACCGCTGATATTGCTCCAGTTCCCGCTGACCGGCCTCCAGAATGATGCGGCGGTTGCTCAGGCCCGTCAGGTTGTCGATGTTGGCCAGCCGCAGCAATTGGGCCTCCATGCGGTAGCGTTCGGTCACATCGGCGCCGGCGCCGAGAACGCCGGCGACTTCGCCGTGGACGTTTTTCAGGACAGTGGTGATCCAGGCGATCATCCGGCGCTGACCGTTGCGGTTCACGATCTCCATCTCCATCGACAGACTGCGGGAGGAACCTGGCCCCGAAACCAGTTGGTGAAAGCGGTTCCGGGCTGTAGCGCGGTTCTCCGGCGGGACAACGATTTCGATCCAGTCTTTGCCGATCAGCTCTTCTTCAGCGTAACCGAGGATTTCCGCGCCCCGCTGATTTAGCATCGTGACCCGGCCGGACAGATCCAAGGCCACCAGCAATGATCCCGCCATGTTCAGATAATATTCCGCCCGTTCCTTTTCCGTCTGCACCAAGTCGCTGAGTTCATGCTGGCGTTTGTTGGCGCGAATCAGCGCGTAGACAAAGAAGAGCAGCAGGGCGGTGATGGATATGGCCGTTCCATAATAAAGACGCCGGCGTTCCCGGAAATACTCCAGGGCGTCGGCGTCTGTTTGCGCGACTGCGGTGATGAGGCCATGGGCGCCCATGACCCGGAACGAGACAAAGCTTTTGCCTTGACGATTGGGCATTTCCGTCAGGATCATGCCGGCGGCGGAATCCGATGCGGACTGGGCCAGCGCCGAGCCGGCGACGGACTGGCCGAGCAGATCGCGGCGTCCGTCACTGACGGCCCGGACCCAGCCGTCCGTTCCCAGCAGCAAAAAATCCATCGGTTCCAGCATCGTCTGCTGAAACAACTCGCCGAAGTAAGGGGCGTTGATACCCATGGCAACTACGCCGGCAAATGAGCCGTCGAGGTGGTTGAGACGGCGGCTGAGCGGCACGATCGTCTGGCCGGAAATCCTGCCGGTGATTGCCGGGCCGATGAACAGCTTGCCGGTGTCCTGCCGGGCATGCCCCTGAAAATAAGTCCGGTTGGACATGTCCAAAGTCAATCCCGCCGGGTCCGGGCCAAAGTCAAAAATTACTTTTCCCTGCGCGTTCGCGATCATGGCCAGCCGCGAAAACCGGACGAAACTGCGGGATTGCAGGATCGCCTGGGTTGTCGGCGAGACGGCGCCGCTTTTTTCGTAATCGTTTTTGATCAACAACAAAACAAGGTCGATGTCGTTCAACATATCCGCCAGATGGGTTTCCATGCCTTTGCAGATGTTGGCCTGGACCTGGCGGGTGCGTCGCACGGCGTCGGCGTACTCCTGGCGTACCAGATGATAAGCGGGGAACCAGGTCATCAGGACCAGGCCCAACCCGGCCACGAGGATCCAGACATTCAGGCCCGGACCCATTCGACTCATTTTTTGGCCCGCTTTCTGTCGCAACCATGCACCGGCCATGACGCCTCCAGCATTTCTGTCGTGTGTGCTGTTGCCTGTAACAGTAATAGTTCTCTGCCTAGATGAAATTTCCTGCCAACCGACCGGGCAGGGAAAAATCGGCTGGAACGCGAACATAATCATATTCCCCGCGAGGGACCGGAAGGAGAAGAAATATGA
>CAZRQI010000254.1:0-2870 GCA_964602025.1 uncultured Veillonellaceae bacterium | reverse complement strand
ACATCCCGTGGCGGAAGTCGGTGAACGGCGGGAACAGTATGAAAGGCTGGTCCGCGATGTGTTCGACCGGGTTCTGGCTGGCTATACGGTGGAACGGGTAACCTTGGAAGCGGCGCCAATCAGCGTGATTCGTATCCGCATTGTGCCATGGGGCGACACGGTCCGCCAGGTGGACATTCAGGTGGACTACAGCGGGATTGCTCCGGAAGGCGTCTCCCTGGTCAAGCGGGACATGGGAAAGTTGGAGGAAGAGATCCGGATGGCCCTGCTGGGGTTACCGGTAGATGCGGTCGACTGGGCTTCCGGCGTGGCCCGTGAATTGATCCGGGAACTGCTCCGGCGCCAATTGCCGGAATTTCACTTTAGTCTGGATGTCGAAACCGGCCGGCAGACCAAGGTCCGCCTATCCCTGTTTCCGACGGGCCAGCTGGTTCGGGAGGCGCACGTTTCCCTACGGTCCCGCACGATCCCCAATCTGCTGCTGGTGCATGCCCGGCCGGCTGTCGAGGAAAAGGCTCGGGCCATGCGCGGCTTGCCGGTGGAGTATGTGGAACGCCACCGCGCCTATTTTACCGAACAAGTGCGCCAAGTGACCCTGGCCGACCCGGTGATCCGGCAGTTTGACCTCAAAGTATCGCCAGTCGTGCGTCCGGGCGTCGACGCGGAGGTGGCCGTGGCGGTCGAAGCGGAAACCTGGCGAATTTTCGGCGAAGTATATCTGGATGTCGGCCGGGACAAGGACAATGTGTCCGGCAAGGCCCACGTCGGTCGCCTGGTGGCGCCGCGGAACGAACTGTTTCTCGAGGCGAAGGTTTTGCCGGGCGACATGACCTGGCAGTTTATGCCGGGTTTGGGGCATCAGTTTGGTCATGACAGCTGGGCTGGCGTCCAATACCGGACCAACGACCGGGAGTGGGGTTGGTGGCTGTCGCAGAGCCTGGGGGAGCGGTGGTCGATCCGGGCGGAGCGCTGGTGGCATATTAACCGCAACGAAATCGGCTTGCGCTATAAACTGAATGATTTCCTCAGTGCGGAGTTGGTCTTTACCAACGACCGGAGCTGGCTCCGGTTTGTGGGGCATTTGTAGAAGATTTGGCCGGCAACTTTTTTCCGCCAATATTGTGCATCGCCGTCCCGCCTGTTATAATTAGATGGGCAAACGCCTCGGTAAAAATTTTGAGAGGGGTCTTTCGTAAGTGTTCAGAAACAAGAAAAACGTAAAAACAGTAGCTCTCGCCATTGCGGCCGCCTTCCTGTTCGGCGTCGCCGGATTGGCTGTATCGCAAACCACCCACGTCGCTTCCGCCGCGCCGGCTTCGAGTGTCGGTGTAGTCAATTATCAGATGGTTGTGCAGCAACACCCGGATCTGGCCAAAGTGCAGACCACCATGCAGGCGGAATCGGAAGCCGCGAAAAAGGAATTCGACGCCAAAGCCGCCAGCCTGGGCGACAAGGAAAAACAGGAGTACTACATGCAGCTGCAACAACGTCTCCAGTTGAAGAACCAGGAACTGATGGTTCCCCTGTTCTCCAAAGTGGACGCCGTCATCAAGGAAGTGGCTGATGCCAAAGGCCTGTCGGTCGTAGTGGATAAAGGCGCCGTGATTTATGGCGGACAGGACATCACGGACGACTGCGTGAAGAAAGTTACCGGGAAATAGTCCAGCAAACAGCGACACAGAGCGGCCGGGCGGGGGAGACCAGCGCTCGGCCTTTTTTGCGGGGAGGAAAGACCATGCGGTTCAGGCAACAGCGGAAACTATTGACCGCCTTGGCGTTGGGCTGCATTTTGACGGCTTTTACAGGCTGCGCTTCCCAAAAGCCTGCGGCGCCGCCGGTCAAACCGGCAGCGCCGGTGCACGCCATGGTGGACGTGCAGAAAGTGCTCGAAGCGCATCCCCTGCGGAGCAAACTGCGCCAGATGGAGCAGGAGCTGGCGTCGGCCGAAGACAAGGCGGCCGCAGACACCTCGGCGATGGATACGGCGCGCCGGGAATATGAAACTGCCATGAAAGTCCGGGAGAACGAGGATAAAGCGGCTCTGGCCAGGAAACAGACCGAGTTGGGGGATGAACTGACCGAACAACGGCGCAGTACCATGGATACCCTGGAAAAGGAGTATCGTCCGTTACTGTTTAATATCGACTTGAAATTGAATGCCGTTCAAGTTTCTGCGACGGAAAAAGAAACGCTGCAAAAGGAACGTGACCGGCTGCTTGCCGAGCGCCAGCAGAAATTAAAAGCCAAGGAAGACGAACTGGCGGCGCGCTTCCAGAAGGAAATGGACGCCTTCGCGGCGGAACTGGCCGGCAAGTCGGAAGCGTACGCGAAACAGTGGATGGAGCAGCGAATGCAGCGGTTGCAGCCGGAGCCCGTCTCGCCCGAACGTGAAAAACAACGGCAGGCGATCGTGGAACTGTCGAACCGGATGATTGACGATGTCCGGGCGGCTGTCGCCAAAGTCGCCCTGCAGGAAAAAATCGAGCTGGTTTGGCTGCGTCCGGCGGTGCATATGCCGATGAAGGATATTACGGATTTGGTGACGCGTGAAATTGCCAATGCAAAATGAATGGAGGAATTGAGCCATGAATAAAGGAACTCGTTGGGGCGTTCTGCTCCTGGCCATGATGTTCGCCGCGGTGTTGCTGTCGGGCTGCGCGGCGGAAAAACCGTCGACGATTGGGATTGTCGACATGCAGAAAGTGATGACGGAAAATCCGAAGATCAAACAGATGCAGGATCAGCTGAACACCAAGGCCAAGGAACTGACCGAGAATCTGGAGAAGCAACGCGCCACGCTGAAACCGGAAGAATTTCAGCAAAAAGAGCAGGCGGCTTATGCCGAATTCATGAAGATGAAACAGGAATTC
>CAZRQI010000253.1:702-2880 GCA_964602025.1 uncultured Veillonellaceae bacterium | reverse complement strand
CCCCGACATGATGATGTCCGCCTATACCGATGACTGCATCAAGCGCGGTCGGGTTTGCAGTCTGAGCGGCGCCCAGCATGCGGACAGCTGCATGTATATCGTGCCGGTGGCGGTGCAGGACGTGGCCAATGAACTGTATGTGATCAAACACGGCATCTTTGGCGAGAACCCGATCTGCACCCCGCAGGAAATGCTGGATGCCATGCGCGCGAACTGGGTAGGCTACGAAGAGCTGCGGGCGAAGTGCCTGGCAATGCCGAAGTATGGCAACGATATCCCCGAAGTGGACCAGCTGTTGTCGGATGTGTATGACTGGATCAAAGAGATCTGGCACAAACAGCCCGCCACCGATGGCGGCCACTATGAAGTGTCCCCGCACTCCATCGGCTTCCATGGCGGAACAGGCGCCAAGACCGGCGCGCTGCCCTGCGGTCGCAAAGCCGGAACCTCCTTTGCCGATGGCGCTGTTTCCCCCGCGCAGGGAACCGACGTCAATGGTCCGTCGGCTGTCCTCAAATCGGCCGGCAGCATTGACCAGCACGACCTCTACGGAGTTCTGTTCAACATGCGGTTCTCGCCGGCCGGCATCAAGGGCGACGAAGGCACCGCCAACCTGGCCGCGCTGATCAAGACCTACTTCAGCGATTACAAAGGCAAACACATCCAGTTCAACGTTCTGGACCGCGAAGAAATGCTCGCGGCGAAGAAAGAGCCTGAGAAGTATACGGACCTGATGGTGCGTGTCGCAGGTTACAGCGCCTACTGGACCGATCTGCCCGGCAACATCCAGGACGAGCTGATCGCCCGTTCGGAAAACGAGCTGTAAGTCGAAGGCGCCAAGGTCACAGGCTGAAGAAGGATGCAGTTTCGATTGCATCCTTCTTCAATAACAATTGTTATTTGAAAATTGGCATAACATAAGGAGGAGAAAGAATGGATAATCAAAACGCCAAGGGAATGTCCTATAGCGTCATCGCCGCATCGTTTCTGGCCGTATTCTGCCTGTTCGGTTATCGGGCCACGTTTGCGGTGCTGTCAGGACCGATGGCGTCGACGATGAAATGGACCGGCGCCGAGGTTTCCCTGGGATATTCGTTCATGATGACCATCTACGCCATCACTGCCTTTTTCAGCGGCATGATCATTGATAAATGGGGAACGAAGCCGGTCTACGCCATCGCGGCGGTGTTCGGGATGCTCGGATTCTGGCTGACCAGCCGGGTCGAGTCTTTGTACGCTTATTACGCCTGCTATGCAGTGTTCGCCGGAATCGGCACCGGCATGCTGTGGGTATCGTCGACGATTTCCGTGCGCAAATGGTTTGTCGGAAAATACTACGCCAAAATGTGGGGCATTGCCTTTGCCGGCGCTCCTTTGGCGCAAGTGTTGCTCAGTCTCGGCGTCAAGCCGTTGCTCGTGCAGAATGCCGCCCAATGGCGGGACGCCATGAACTATCTGGCCTGGATCACCCTGGGCTTGTTGCTGGTCGCTGCCATGCTGGCGAAGAAGAATCCGGAACAGTACGGAATCACCCCGTTTGGCGCCATGCCGGCCGCGCCGGGCGCCGCCGCCAAACCGGAGCACGTCTGGAGTGTTGGCGAAGCATTCGGTACCATGCCGATCTGGTGCGCCATCATCGCCTTCCTGACCAGTATGGTCGCGGAGTTTTTGATTTGGACGCAAGTCGTGCGGTATTGGACCAAAGACCTCAATATGTCGCTGGATTCCGCCACCAACCTGTATGTGGCCATCGGGATCGCCGGCATCTTCACGATGCCGTTGATGGGCGTCGTGGCGGATAAAATGGTTGGTTTCTTGGGCAATGAGGTGAAAGGCCGCAAGGCAATGCTGATTTTTGCCCCGCTGGTCGGCGTTGTCGCTTGCCTGCTGCTGTTGAACATGACAGCAACCTCCACGGTACTCGGCATTGTGGTTTGCATCCTGTTCGCCACTTACTGGGCGATCGAGCCCGGCGGCGTGGTAGGATACTCCGGCGCGGTCTATGGCCGGATCAGCCTCGGCAAAATCTGGGGCACGGCAACGCTGATCGTCATGGGAATCGGACCGGCTCTGGGCAGCTTCATGGGCGGCTATCTGGCGGATACTTCCGGCAACTTCACCGCGTCCATCAAGTTCGCCATGGCCTCCTTTGCCATTTCGGCGGTCGTGGCTTTCCTG
>CAZRQI010000253.1:0-692 GCA_964602025.1 uncultured Veillonellaceae bacterium | reverse complement strand
CCTCCAAAGCCGAAGTGACGCAGCAGGAAGTCGCCAAAGTGACGGCCTAGAAAAACCCTGTCGCCGCCCCGGCGGATTCCAAAGGCTGATCCTTTCTTTTAGATTCGATTAGTGGCAATCGGAGGATGGCTATTATCATTACGATGATGCCATCCTCGTTTGTTTTTCGATTTGCGATTTTGGAATCCTTGATCGGCATGGAAGCAATAAAAGTGGGAGGCTTGACTGAGCATGAAGAGTATCCAGACAAAACTAACGGTTATCATTTTGATTATCTTTTTTATTGCGCTGAGCACGATGGGCGGTTTGAACTTTTTCAAGGCGCGGGAAATCGTCACGGATAATCTGGCCCGGGAGATGGGAAATGAAGCCAGCAACGCGGCGGATGACGTTGGAGTATGGCTGGAGGGACGAATCGCCCAGCTGACGATGCTGGCGGCAACGCCTACCATGGCCAGGGGAAATCTGGCGGAAATCATCCCGTTCATGGAAGCGGCCCGCCAGTCCGACAAAGCCTATGAATCGATGGTATTTGCCGAAGCGTCCGGCGTCTCGCACGACTCCCAGGGGCCGGTTGCCAACGTTGGTGCCCGGGAATATTTCAAACAGGCTCTTGCGGGGCGGGCCAGCATATCCGATCCGGTGATCTCGAAAGCGACCGGCCATACCGTCGTAGTGGTGGCAGTTCCGGT
>CAZRQI010000252.1:0-2891 GCA_964602025.1 uncultured Veillonellaceae bacterium | reverse complement strand
TGCTTCGGAAATGCCTTCGGCCAGCATCTGGGGGTTGCCCAGTCCGGTCATGGACGCCGCCTGGAAGGTCTTGATCATCCCCAGCACCGTTCCCAGCAGCCCGAGCAGCGGCGCAATCGTAGCCGCCGTGGTCAGAATGTACAGGTTGCTCTCCAACCGGGGAATCTCGGTCCGGACGGTATCGTCCACCGCCAGTTGCCGTTGTTCCTGGGCGCCTTCGGGAAGACGGGCCGCCGCCTCCCACATCTTTTCGAAGATCGTCGATGCAGCGCCGCTCGAATTGCGGTCCGCCACGTCAGCCGTCCCTGGATCCTGACAAAACTTCCGGAACCGTCGGGCGCTGGCGTCCGCCGCCCGATAGAACAGCCACCGTTCGATGATCACCGTGAAGGCGATCAGGGAGCAGGCCATGATGGTGACAATGACATAGCCGCCCTTGGATATCAACTCAAACATACTGTCCTCAACTACCTTCTAAAAATTCTGGGTCACGCTGACATAAAATGCCCGCTCCGGCGAAAGATAATGCGATGATCCGTTGGAAACGACATCTTTCCGGTTCAACAGGTTTTCCACCCGCAACTGGACCTGCGTGTGCTTGGAGGCGGCATACCGCACCACCAGATTTACCGGCAGCGTCGGCGACAGATCGTCTTTGCGCCCGGCCAGATAATTAGCGGACAGGCTGGTGCTCCACTTGCCGATGTTGTAGGTCAGTCCCCCGTTCAACTGAAACTTCGCGAAAGTAGGCTGCCATGTCTGTCCTGACCGGCGTTCTTCCGGATTATTGATATTGCTTCCCAAATTGAAGGACCAGCGTTGATTCAATCTTCGGTCGTAATTCATTTCCAGACCCGTGTTCCGAAACTCCGAATTATAGGGAGAATACACATTGTTCGCGACTTGTTCCCATTGAATGTAATTGGTGAACTCCATCCGATACAAGGCGATTTTCAAAGCATCCGACTTGCCGATTTTTTTCCAGCCGATTTCATAAGTATAGCCATTTTCCGGTTCCAGGTTCGGATTGGCGGTTTTGCGCCACGTCGACCCGTACATGTCGGACAGCCCCGGCATGCGGAAAGCCCGCCCCACATTCAGATATAACGATTGCTCGTTGTTCAACGTATGCAATACCTGAAACTGCGGACAAAGTTCGCTATAATTGTTTGCGCCGCCCTGTTGCCGGATAAACTCCTGGCGCAAGCCAAAGATCAGGCTGGTTTTTGCGGATACGGGCCGGGTTACTTGCCCGAACAAGGAAAAGAAGTCTCTTTGTTTTTCCGCCAGATAGGCGGAACTGTTGCTATTTTGGGCATAAAAATTTTCATCGGCGCTGATGGAATCTTTCTGCCAGGAGAATCCCGCCAGATATTGACCAAAACCAGTTTTCCAGTTGGTCTGGCTGTCCAGTCCCAAAGTTCGGAAATAGGTGGTGTTGTCACCGGAGCGGGCGCCGGTGGAATTATATTTTCGATACTGGCGCGACAGCCAGTTGCCATAGACTTTTGTCGTCCAACTGCCATTCTTGATATGGAACGCCAGGGAATTCTTGGTGTCTTTCTGGGCGATTCTTTCGTAAACCGAGTCGCCAATCTCGTTGACGCGGTCTACGTCGAAATCGTCCATGTCGTATTGATGAACCATTGTGACATTGTCGCTGAGTTTCCAGGACCAACGAAAGAAATCGCGGGTATCGCCGCGAAACGCAGTATACTTGCGATTCAGGCCATTGCTGGACCAGGGTTCGCTGACCGCTCCCATGTCGCCGGTTTTGGAATGGCTAACCGTAAACGAAAACGGCTTGGCCTGAACCGCTACTGTCTGGCGATTCGTGCCAAAACTGCCGGTCTCGACCGAAAACTGATTGGCCACTTGCTTTTTGGTGACGATATTGATGACGCCGCCCATGGCGGCAGTCCCGTAAAGCGTCGAGGAAGCGCCTTTAATGATTTCCACTTTTTCGATGCTTTCCGGCAGCATGTGTTCCAAGGCATAGTAACCGGACAAATTGGTCGGAACGCCATCCAGCAGGATCACCGTGCCCCGGTCCATCCCCCGGATTACCATCTTGGCGGTCATCGAGGAGTACAGGTGCCCCATGGCCCCATATCCATCGTACGTCAGACCCGTCACAAACTTCAGCGCCTCCAGCATATTGGAAGCTCCGGTGTTTTTGAGTTCTTCGCCGGACAATACCTGCACCGACGCCGGAGTTTTCAGTTCGGACGACTCCCTGCGCAACGCCGTGATCAGGACCGGGTCGAACGTATACTCCTGTTTTTCTTCCGCCCGCGCCGCCAGCGGCGTCATCAGGCACAAACCGCCGGCCAGGAACCCGACCATTGACCGGCGAGCCCATTCCCGGATCCGTTTTTTACTCCGTTTCATCGTATCCATTCCTTTCAAATAATGATATTCATGCGTCAAAAGAAATCATGGGGCAGGATCACTCATAATCGTATATGCAAAGGCGCTCAATGGGATCGCTGCAGCGAGCCCTACGAACCACCGGCTATTTTATGGAGGCTCTCCTGCAAAGAGCCTCCGGCTAATGAATCCGCGCCGCAGCCAATACAGCGCGCAATTCGAGGAACCCGAAAAAAAAGACAGCCTCCCGGCGTGGAAGGCTGTCTGAGCTCTCTGGTTTTTTCCAATAAAAATCCCGGCAAAAGAATTGCCGGGAAGAAGTTCAACACAGGAGCTGTGTCAGAATCCCCTCCCCATCGCGCGTGGGTAAAAACGGTGATTGTCAGACAGGCAGTTCTCCTGGCTCTGGATCTTCGCTTGCCCAAACCTTCCCAAAACTTTCGTTCCAGTGGCGTTTGATGGGTTCGCTCCCCAATACAGTGGCGGGACCGCGCCGGCATTACACCGGACTTCCCTATTAA
>CAZRQI010000251.1:0-2893 GCA_964602025.1 uncultured Veillonellaceae bacterium | reverse complement strand
TGATCCCCGTCGCCCTGGCCGCTGGCCTGGGCGGAGAAGTTGAGCCGGCCCTGGATGTCTTTGTCGGACAGCTGGGAGCTGTCGAGGTTCCGGCCGGAGACGGTCTGCGAGAAACGCCGCGTATCCAGGGCGATCGGGCCGCTGGTGGCGATGCTGCCGCCGAGGGCGTTAAGAGTGGTTCCGGCCAGCGTAAGCGTGCCGTCGGCCCAAGAAAACTCGCCGGCCGCGTCGCGGAAGGCGGTGTCGCCGAGCGAGCCGGCGGGAATCGAGAACGAACCCTGGGCCGTGGGCTTGGCGGTGGTTCCCTCCAGAAGGAACCGGGTCGTCACCTTTCCTTTCAGGGGGCTGTTGGCGGTGAAGGTCGCCGGATCGGCGCCGGCGACCGACGCTTCGACCTTGCCGCCGCCACTGAAGTTCCAGACCCCCTTCGCGGACAAATCGGCCGATCCCTGCCGGGATTTCAGGTCGAGGGCGATGTCCGGGTAGTTGGCGAAATCGAGCTGTCCGTTGACCGGTTTGAATTCATAGCGGCTGTCGGCGGTGGCGATGGCGACCGCTGCGTCGACGACCTCAACCCGGCCGCGGAAAACGGCGACCGGCGCGGCCGGCGCGGCGGCGGGACGGCGCAAGGTTTCGGACACGTTCCAGCGCTCCTGACGATCCCGGTTCAGCTGCAGCGTCAGGCCTTCGAGGCTGACGCTGCGGAGGCGGCCGATATCCAGGCTGCGGCCCAGGATGTCGCCCAGTTCCAGCCGGATCGTCAGTTTGCGGGCGGTGGCGACCAAACCGCCGGCTTTGTCATGGACCGCCACCTGTTCGGCGGTCAGGTCGCCGGGCAGCGAAAAGGCGACTTCGCCCAGCGTCAACGTTCCGTTGAGGGACTTGGCCGCTGTCTGCAGGAGCAGTTGCCGGGCGACCCCGGTCAGGGCGGAGCCGCTGAATTGCCAGAAAGCCAGGCCGGCGGCGATCAGGGCGATCGCGCCGATAAGGGCGAACTTAGCGCTGTTTTTCATGGGCGCTCTACTTCCTTCCCCTATGCAGGCGAATTGCGGTGAGCGGCGGCGAGCATGTCCGCCAGGGAGACGTCGGGGTTGTGGTAGCGCTGTTTGCCGGCGGTCTTGTTGCCGTGACGGATGGCTTCCTGCGGACACCATTGCAGGCAGGCCAGGCATTGCGAGCAGTGATGCAGCCACACCGGCCGTCCCTGTTCCAGACGAATGTTGGCGGAGGGGCAGATGCGGGCGCAGACGCCGCAGCCGTTGCAGGTGTCTTCCGAGCGAAAATCCTTGTCGGATGCGGCGAGTTTCGGATAGCCGAAGCGGTTGATCGCCGAAAACAATGTGTTTTTCCACCACGGGCCTTTTTCGAGCGGACTTGTTTTCTTTTCCCGGATTACAGCGGCGAGGCGGTCCAGTTTGACCTGGGCGGCGGTGAACAGTTCCTGCTGCTTCGCAACCGGCTGCGCGCCGTTCCAGAGGATGTAGTTCGAGGGGGTGGCGATTTCGAATCCGCACTGCAGCGGGATGCCCCGTTCCTGCAGACGGTCGCGCAGATCGAGCAGGGTGGCCGCGACTTGGCCGGCATTGACGGCCAGGGCGAAAACATAGCGCCCCGGCGCGGCGGGCAGACGCGCGGCGAAATCCCGGACATGCTGCGGCAGCCCCCACATGTGGACGGGGAAGACGAGACCGACCCGGTCGCAGTCCGCGCCGGGCAGTTCATAATCGGCGCCGAGGGAGACCAGTTCGACTTCGCCGTCGAGGCGACCGGCGAGCTGGCGCGCCACCCAGAGGGAGTTGCCGGTGCCGGTGTAGTAGTAAAGGCGGGTTGCCATCTTCGTCGCTCCTTAGCGTCCCGTGAACCGGGGCGGGCGTTTTTCTTTAAAGGCGGTTACCCCTTCGCGATAGTCGGCGGTCTGCATGCAGATCGTCTGCAGGTCCGCTTCGCAGGCCAGCACGCTCGGCAGGTCCAGACTGTCGCTGCGGTTCACCATTTTTTTGATCATGCCGAGGGCCAGGGGCGCGCCGGCGGCAAGCCGCTCAGCGAATTTATACGTGGCATCGGCCAGATTCGCGGGCTCCACCACCTGATTGACGAGGCCGAGCGCGAGCGCCTGCGTTGCGTCGATCAGGTCGGCGGTGAACATCAGTTCCTTCGCCTTGTGCAGGCCGACCAGGCGCGGCAGCAGGAACAGGCCGCCGCAGTCGGGCACCAGTCCGACTTTGGAAAAGCTTTGGGCAAATTTGACGGTGCTGGCGCAGAACACCAGGTCGCAGGCCAGGGCGATGTTGAAGCCGGCGCCGGCGGCGACGCCGTTGACCATGGCGATCACCGGCTTCTCCAGGTTCAGGATGGCCTCCACGTTGGCCCCCGCCTGGCTGATGAAGTCGCGGCAGGCCGCCGGGGTGTCCAGGCTGGCGAGGTAATTCAGGTCGCCGCCGGCGCAAAAGGCTTTGCCGCTGCCGGTCAGGACCACGACCCGGACCGAGGCGTCCTGGCGAACGTCCGCCAGCGCCGCCGCCAGCTCGGCGGTCAGGGCCTGGTTCAGGGAGTTCATGGCCGCCGGCCGGTTCAGGGTGATGGTGGCGATTTCGGCGTTTTTAGTCAGCAGAACAGATTTTTCTTCCACTTGTCATCCTTCTTTCCACACTGTATTGAAGTTTCGGGTCAGGGGGTTTCCTCCGCGGCGCTACGCGAGGAGTTCGGGTCCGACGGAGCGGGCGGATTCCAGGCGCCCGGATCGGGTTCGACGAAGTCGCTGGCCCGTTCCCATAATTGCGCCGTGGTCATTCCATACACTTTCTGAAATGAACCGGCCGGATCGCCCGAAGAATTCGATGCCTTCAGCCATTCGCCGATCCGGGGATAGCCGCCGTATTTGTCCGCCAGATAA
>CAZRQI010000250.1:1857-2901 GCA_964602025.1 uncultured Veillonellaceae bacterium | reverse complement strand
TCAGCCGCCACGCCGCCGTCGCACAGATGGGCGGCCATTTTTCGCGCCATTTCATCCGCCGCTCCTTCACGCGCCAGACTTCCGACGTAGATTGCGGTATCTCCGCCAAGATTTCCGGCCACTTCCCCCGGTCCAAGCAAACTGCCGGTCATTCGGAGTACTCCCTGCAAAATGCGCTCTCGCGGCAGCAGTCCGGCCAAGGTCTCCTCATGGCCCAGCCCGTTTTGCAGCGAGCAGATATAGGTGTTGTCGCCGAACAATCCCGGCGCTCCCTGAATCGCCGACACGGAATGAAACCCTTTCACCAACAGAACAACGACGTCCACCGGTCCCGCCTCCGCCGGATTCGTGCAAGTTTCCAGATGAACCGTGTCCGTCCGGTCGGGCCATTTCACCCGCAATCCGTCGCGAGCAATTTGCTCCATATGTTCCTTGTACGGATCGACGAGAACAACGTCCTGTCCCCCCTTGGCCAACACCGATCCGATAATGCTGCCCATCGCGCCTGCGCCCAATATTGCATATTTCATATTCGATCGCCTCTCTTTTGCATCCCGCCTGCAAGGCATTTTTCTCTGATTTATTTTATTTCGACACTCGTCGGCTGACTCCTTGCCTGGCGAATACAAACCGTTTTCGTGGATTCATGAAGTAACGCTGCTTTACGGCGCTATCTGACGTTCTTCCATGGAAAATGGAAGCCGGATGCCTGTTCCGGCGATCGTCAGGGGCAATCCCTGCGTCAAGAAAACGCCCCCACTCGCCGCCTGTCCGGGCGTCATCCCCCTCGCGCCGCCGGTTCCACCCCCGCTACCTCCATTACCTCCATTACCTCCGGAACCACCGCCGCTCAATCCTCCTCCAAAGCCACCGCCCGCCAATCCACCCATTCCGCCGCCTATCCCGCCGCCCAGTGAGCCGATCGTGGCGGTTGCCGTATGCACTGCACTAACATAGGCATCGGGTTGGGTAACAGTTAAAATGCCGTCGACGTAAGCGATCGTGTAGTTGCCGGATGTCTGTCCATAGCCGTAGGGAGTGATG
>CAZRQI010000250.1:0-1847 GCA_964602025.1 uncultured Veillonellaceae bacterium | reverse complement strand
ACTACAGCATGGACATGGCCAGGCACTTCGTGCAGGGCGTCGATGTCTGGCTGAACGTCCCGAGGAGGCCGCTGGAGGCGAGCGGAACCAGCGGGATGAAGGCCGCCCTGAACGGAGTGCTGAACTGCAGCGTCCCCGTCAGCACCGCCGCAGTATCACCCGCTGCCAATCCGCTATACGTTGCCGTGAAGGCTGGATTTTCCGCGCCGGGCAGCCGGGAGGCCTTGTCGGCGGTGACTGTCAGCGCTCGGGCCGTAATATTACCGGTGACATGGCCGGCAATGGTCACATTGTAGTTGCCTGCGTCCGTGCCGGTGAGGCCGAGACCGCTAACGGCAACGGCCTTGCCGTTGCCTATATTCTTGTCCGTATAGCCGGCTGAAAAGGAACCGGCCGCCACGCTGTCGGCGCCGATAACCCCACTCAGACTGTAATTGGCATTCGTCAGCGTTGCCGCCGTTGTCCCGTCATACACTTTTTCCACACTGCCGGTCAGAGACGCCGTCAGCGTCGCCGGGGTGATTTTGCCGACATTGCCGCTGATCGTGGTCGAGGCCAGCTGGTAATTGCCGGCGACCGCCCCGGAAAGGCTGAGGCCGGTCACGGTCACCTGCTTGCCATTGCCGGCGTTTTTGTCCGCATACTGGCCGCTGGTCGCGATAGTGAGGGTTACCACATCGCCGCCGAGGATGCCGGTGAGCGGGTTGTAGTTCGCGCCCGTCAGCGTTGCCGCCGTTGTCCCGCCGTCATAGACTTTTTCCACCGTGCCGGTCAGAGACGCCGTCAGCGTCGCCGGGGTGATTTTGCCGACATTGCCGTTAAGGGAAAGCGTAGTCAGCTGGTAGTTGCCGGCGTCCGTCCCGGAAAGACCGAGTCCAGTTGCATTCACAAGCTTGCCGGTGCCGACGCTCCCGTCCCCATAAGTTGCGAACGTGCTGGTGACGGATACCGCATCGCCGATCAACAGACCGCCAAGGCTAAAGTTCGCGCCGGTCACGGTCGCCCAAGGGGTTCGGTCATAAACCTTTTCCACACTACCTGCGAAGGATGCCGTCAGCGTCTTCGGCGTGATGGAAACCGTGGCGCCGCCGATCGAATAGTTGTCAGCCTTTCCAGTGTCATTCGCCAATGCCAGCGTATTCAGACTACTCAGCGCCGTTGCGCTTGCCGTCACGTTCTTGCTGGCCAAAGTCCCGCTGCCTGTAAGAATCAGCGTTTCCGTACCCACGCCGGTGGAGATCGTTCCGCTCGTGCCAAAAATAGAAGCGGCGGCGGCGGTCGTACCGTCATAGACGCGACTGCCGCTGAGGGTCAGCGGTTTGGACGTAATCGTCAGGGAAGAGCCGCTGTCATAACTGATGATATAGCCCTGCTGGCTGGTGGTGTAGAGCCCCGTCAGACTATAGACGCCTACATCGCCGTTGCCGCTCCAGGCCAAGTTGCCGCCCACCTTGGAGGCGTCATAGGCGGTGACATTATTCAGTGCCCCGACGGCGCTGCCGTCATAGACTTTGTTGACCGAATCCGCCGAAACCGTCAGGGGCGTCAAAAAGCTGCGCAGCAAGGGGGCTGAATTCCCGCCGTTAAGATACCATACGGAAGTCGTGTCCCACGTGATGTAGTTCGATGCTTCCTTCATCTGCGCCGTGGTCCGGCCTGTCACGCCGGGAAAGCTCAGCCTATTGCCGACACCCCGAACAACCCCCGCCGTGTCAATGTTCCAGTAGCTCGACGTGATGCTGCCGCCGCCGATATCCTGCCCCACCAGCCCACCGACATTTCCTGTGCCGCTCACGCTGCCTGTCGCGTAGCTCGAGGTAATGCTGCTGGCCATTATATATCCCACC
>CAZRQI010000249.1:0-2913 GCA_964602025.1 uncultured Veillonellaceae bacterium | reverse complement strand
CGGATATATGTGCCGGGAACAGCCAGCAGATAGTAGGCGAAATCTTCGGCGCCCATGGAGGCGCGGGCGGCGGTTCGGACATTTTCCGCACCCAGGATTTTGGCGGCTGACTGACGGACGGATTCGGTGACGCCGGGATCGTTGATAGTTGCGGGATAGCTGAAGGTATAGTCCAACTCATAGGTGGCGCCATAGGCGTCGGTGACGCCGCGAATAATAGCTTCGATTTTTTTTGAGATCTCCCGGCGGAGTGCGTTGTTGAGAGTTCGGACGGTGCCTTCCAGATAGGCGGAGTTCGGGATCACGTTGAAGGTGTCGCCGGCCCGAAACAGGCAGATGGAAATGACCGCGGCTTCGGTCGGATCGGTCTGGCGGCTGACGATCTTCTGCAAGGCGCCGACGATTTCGCTGCCGATGGCGACCGGATCGATCGTGTCATGGGGATGAGCGGCATGGCCGCCTTTGCCTTGGATCGTCAGGCGGAGGATGTCCGCGGAGGCCATGATCGGACCGGGCAGGACTTCAATGACGCCGCTGTCCAGACTGCCCCAGACATGGCCGCCGATAATGGCGTCGACTTTGGGGTTTTCGAGCGCACCGGCCTGGATCATCGGCTCGGCGCCGCCGGGGCCTTCCTCCGCCGGCTGAAAGATGAACTTGACGTTGCCGGCGAGGTTTTCGCGGTGCGGGGCCAGCAGCATCGCTGCGCCGATGGCGGCGGTGATGTGGACGTCGTGGCCGCAGGCATGCATCTTGCCGGCAGTCTTGGATTTGTAGGGGACATCGTTCAATTCCTGGACCGGCAGGGCGTCGATGTCGGCGCGGATCGCCACGGTCTTGCCGGGCTTTGCACCCTTCAGCAGAGCGACGACGCCGGTTTTAGCGACGTTGCGCTGCACTTCCAGGCCAAGGCTTTCCAGGATATCGGCGATATGGGCGCTGGTTTGGAATTCTTCGAACCCGAGTTCGGGATTTTCATGAAAGTGACGCCGGATACGGATCAGTTCGGTCAAGTTTTTCTGGCCACCTGTTTTCAATACGTTTGCGGAAATCGGTGAGTGCGAGGATTGGGTGCGTTCCGTCATTGGCTGAACTCCTTTACCCATTGTTTAGCGGAGCTGTTTCCGCTACGGTTCAGAGTTTTCGCGCCAACGACGGAAAAATCCTCCTGCCGTGGACAATAACCGCGACGATCGACAAAAACTCCGATTGGCGACATCTGAATAGTCTAGCGGACCAGGTCTTTGGCTTTCAAGAATGTCTTCACGACAGCAGCAGGATCTTTTTTCTCTTGATCCACTTCAAAGTTGAGTTTTTGCATTTCACTGTCGGTGATCTTTCCGGCCAGTTTGTCGAGGACCGTTTCCAGTTGCGGGTATTTTTCCAGCGAACCCATCCGGACGAGAAACGCGCCATGGTAGGGCGGGAAATATTTTTTATCATCGACGAGAACCCGCAGTTTATAGGTGATGAGCAAGCCGTCGGTCGAGAATGCGTTGATGACGTTGACTTCCTTGTTGGCGATGGCTTTGTATTTCAAGCCGATTTCCATTTGCTTCACGTTTTTAAACTTGAAGCCATAGGCTTGGGTAAAGCCGTCATACCCGTCCACCCGGCCGAAGAAATCCTGCTCGGCCCCAAATGTAAGCGTGTCGGCGATTTTCGCGAGGTCGGAGGTGTTTTTCAGATTGTGCTGCGCCGCCAGTTCCTCTGGGACCGCCATGGCGTATGTGTTATTAAATCCCAGGGGTTTCAGCCATTTGATCTTGAACTGGTTGTTGAATTCCCGCTGCACGATGGCGTAGGCTTTGTCGGAATCCATGACTGCGGCTTGCTTCAAAATGGCCACCAGGCCGGTGCCGGTATACTCGGGATAGAGGTCGAGATCGCCGTTTTTCAGGGCGTTGAAGGCCACGATGGTACCGCCGAGATTGAATTTGCGCTCCACTTTGAGTTGCGTGTTGCCTTCGATCAGCTGCGCCGCGAGTTCGCTCAGCAGTACTCCCTCGGTAAACGGTTTGGAGCCGATGACGATGGGTTTGGTGGATGAGGACGGTGCGGAACCGCAAGCCGATGCCAGAAGGGCCAGGATCATCGCCAGGGTCAGGAATAGCAGGGTTGCGCCGGGTACGTGTCGTTTCATGGGTCGCCCTCCTTTTGTTTTGTTATCGTTCCCAAGAATCCGGAGCGTTTTTCCAGGGTGTGATTCGTTTTTCCAGCCATTGCCCGGCCAAGTCGATTCCGATGGCTAGCACGGCGGTAGGTATGGCGCCTGACAGGATCATCGGCGTGTTTTGGGTCTGGATTCCCCGCCAGATGGGTTTGCCGAGGCCGCCGGCTCCAACGAGAACGCCGACGGTGGTGATGCCGACCGCGGTCACGAGTGCGATGCGGATTCCATTGAACAGGTGCGGCAGGGCCAGGGGAAGCTGGATCCGCCAGAAATACTGCCGGCGGTTCATGCCCATGCCGACCGCCGCTTCCCGGACGGAGGGGTTGATCCCGGCCAGGCCGGCATGCGTGGCGAGTACGATGGGGAGCAACGAATAGAGGAATAACGCCGCGATGAGCGTCGTGTCGGACAGTCCCCAGACAAACAGCAGCAAAGCCAGCAACGCCAGGGTCGGAAAAATCTGCAGCCATTCGGATATAGTGAAGATGAGGGAACGGAATCCCTGGCGCCGATGAGCGGCCCAGCCCAGCGGGATCCCGGCCAATACGGCCCAGACTACGCCCTGGAGTGAAAGCAGCAGATGTTGCAGGGTCATCGACGCGATATCATTCATGCGAAGCGCCTCCGGGCAAATCGAATCGGCGGGCAAGCTGGTCGAAGCCGACGCCGCAAAGATAGGCCAGCAGGACGGCAGGCAGCGCGCCGGCCAGGATCAAGCGGAGGTCGTAGTTGTAGATGCC
>CAZRQI010000248.1:0-2916 GCA_964602025.1 uncultured Veillonellaceae bacterium | reverse complement strand
GTGTACCAAATGTCCCTGTTGATGCTGTTCCAATTGACAAATAAGGATTTTGAACCGGTGTTGCAGTACTATCGGCTGCTGAACGAGGGAATGAAGCCGGAAAGCGCGTTTATCGCCTTGTTTCGGCGCCCGCAGTCGATGTTTGCGGCGGAAATGGACCAATACTTCGCCAAACTTCGCGAAAAAAGGCCGAAAACGAAACAACCCTGATCACAGGGGCGATGGACCAAGGAGGATTCACCATGAAAAAAATGCGACTGGGACGGACCGGTTTGCAAGTCAGCCGGAGCGGCTTCGGCGCCCTGCCCATCCAACGGATCTCGTTCGACGACGCCAAAACGATCTTGCGCCAGGCCTATGAGAAGGGCATCAGCTTTTTCGACACGGCGCGGGCTTATACCGACAGCGAGGAAAAAATCGGCTATGCGCTCGCCGATGTGCGGAAGGATATTATCCTCGCCACCAAGAGCAAGGCGGGCGACCGGAAGACCTTGCTGAAGGATCTCGAAACCAGCCTGCGCAACCTGAAAACTGACCATGTGGACATTTTGCAGCTGCACAATCCCGCTGACATTCCCGATCCCGACGATCCCGAGAGTGCGTATGCGGGACTGCTGGAAGCCCGGCAAAAAGGCCTGATCCGCTTCCTCGGCGTGACGAACCACAAGATCGGCAATGCGTTGCAGGCGGCGGCCTCCGGTTGCTATGACACTATCCAGTTTCCGTTGAATTCCCTCTCCGCCGCGGCGGACCTGAAACTGATCGCCGCGTGCAAGGAGCAGGACCTCGGCCTCATCGCGATGAAGGGATTGTCCGGCGGGCTCATCACCAACGCAGCTACGACCTTTGCCTTCCTGCGGCAGTACGACAACGTCGTGCCGATCTGGGGAATTCAGAAACTGCACGAACTGGACGAATTCATTTCCTTCGAACAGAATCCGCCAATATTGGACGAAGCCATGTGGAAACTGATCGAAAAAGACCGGATGGAACTGGCCGGCGATTTCTGCCGTGGCTGCGGCTATTGCCTGCCCTGCCCGGCAGGCATCGAGATTCCGACGCAGGCCCGGGTGTCGCTGTTTTTGGGGCGCGCGCCCGTCCAGCCGTTTCTGACGGACGAATTCCGGGCGAAGATGGACCGGATCAATGACTGCATCGGCTGCAACCACTGCAAGGATAACTGCCCCTACGAACTGGACACCCCGAACCTGTTGAAGCGGGAGCTGAAGAAATACTCCGACTTCTACGAATCCCACAAACAGTGAGTTTATCCGGACGACAAAAAAGGGACTGCGCAAAACTTTTCAAAGGTTTGGCGCAGTCCCTTTTTCTTTGTTCGGTTTGCGTTTAGTCAGTTTATTTCAAAACGGCAAAACTACCCGCAATTAGTAAATTAACAGATTGCCATACGCGTTGAAAGTATAACCAATGATGATGATGCCCACGGTCACGACGCCGACAAAAACACCGAGCAGTTTGGGTTTGACCACCTTTTTCAGCATAATCATCGACGGCAGGGAGAGCGCTGTGACCCCCATCATGAACGATAACGCGGTGCCAAGACCCACTCCCTTTAAAACCAATGCTTCCGCGATAGGCAAAGTTCCGAAGATATCCGCATACATTGGCACTCCGACCAATGTGGCGATTAGCACTGAATACCATTTGTCTTGTCCTAGCACGGCGGAAATGATGGATTCGGGGATCCAGTTGTGGATGGCGGCGCCGATGCCCACGCCGATCAGGATGTACAGCCAAACCTTGTTGACGATCTCCAGCACCTGATCTTTCGCAAATTCCAGCCGCTCCCGCGTAGTCAGCTCGGCTTCGGCGATTTCCACCAGTTTATTTTTGAACACAAAGGGTTCGACATACTGCTCCATACCGGCCTTACTGATGATGGTGCCGCTGATTACCGCCAATATCAGCCCGACGACCACATAGGCAATCGCGATCTTCCAGTTGAAGATGCCGGCAAGCAAAACGACAGAGGCCAAATCAACCAATGGAGAGGAAATCAGAAACGAAAAAGTGACGCCGATCGGCAGTCCCGCGTTGGTAAAGCCAATGAATAATGGAATCGAGGAGCAGGAACAAAAAGGCGTGACGGTTCCCAACAAGGCGGCCAGAATATTCGCGGACAAGCCGTTAAAGCGACCAAGTATTTTTCGGGTCCGCTCCGGCGGAAAAAAGCTCTGAACATAGGAGATCACAAAAATCAGCACGGACAACAGGATGAAAATCTTTACAACATCGTAGATGAAAAAGTGAATGCTGCCGCCAAGATTCTCTTTGACGCTGAGGCCCAGGCCCTGTTCAACCAGAAACGTAACCAGATTCGAAAGCCATTCCATTTTGAGCAGTTGAGTGTTAAACCATTCCAATACAAACATGAGAGATTCTCCTGATATCTATTTCAATTCTGGATCTGCCAACGGGTTTTTCCCGCTTATTTCAGCCATTCGGCGATGGCTTCGGGCGCAGGGATCTTGCCGGCGACCTTGACCTGCCCGTCGATTACGAGGGCGGGGGTGATCATGACTCCGTAGTCGGTGATCTGGTTGATGTCGGTGACTTTGCTCACTGTGGCGTCGGCGCCGGCGAGAACCACGGCTTTCTTGGCGTTTTCCTCCAGCTTGGCGCACTTGGCGCAACCGGTGCCGAGAACTTCGATCTTTTTACTCATGCGGATTCCTCCTTCGGTTTGGGGTCGGCGGACGGCTCCGTCAGGGGATCGACCCGGACAATTTCCGTGTCCAACAAAAGATTTTGGCACACGAGGTGAATGGCCCGGAATGCTTCCGGGTTCAGACGATAGAAGATCCAGCGTCCGTCCCGTGAATCGAGGACGACACCGGCTTCGCGCAAGACCCGCAAGTGATTCGAGATGGCGGGCTGCGTCATGGAAAAGGCGTT
>CAZRQI010000247.1:0-2916 GCA_964602025.1 uncultured Veillonellaceae bacterium | reverse complement strand
GGAACTTGCGAGCCCGCCCTTCCTTCACGATGGTCAGCTGACCGTCGCCAACTTTAACTTCGAGGCCGCCGGCGGTGAACGTCCCGCAGAAAATCACCCGTTTGGCATTCTGGGTAATGTTGATGAATCCGCCGCAGCCGGCCACCCGGCCTTTGAACTTGCTGACATTGATGTTCCCATGCTTATCCGTCTCCGCCAGACCAAGATACGCGAGATCCAAACCGCCGCCATCATAGAAATCAAACTGATACGGCTGATCCACAAACGAATCCGGGTTGGTCACGGCGCCGAAACTCAAGCCGCCGGCCGGAACCCCGCCGCTTGGACCGGGTTCTACCGTCAATGTCATCATGTTGCCGATTCCTTCTTCATTGGCAACATTTGCTGCTCCTTCCGGCATGCCGATTCCCAGGTTGACAATAGCATTGGGAATCAGTTCCATGGCGGCCCGTCGGGAAATCACTTTTCGTTCGTCGAGATCCATCGGTTTGATGCTGGAGAGAGGTACCCGGAGTTCTCCCGAATAGGCCGGATTGTATTGCTCGGCGAATGTCTGCATGTGTTCGGCCGGATCATCACATACAACGATATAGTCGACCAAGTGACTCGGTACTTTGACATCTTTAGGATTGAGCGTTCCGGCCAAAGCCAGCCGCTCCACCTGAACGATTACAATACCGCCCGAATTTCTGGCCGCCTGTGCGATCGGCAGTATTTCCAGCGCCAATGCCTCCCTCTCAATGGTGACATTGCCGTTTTCGTCCGCCGTCGTACCGCGAATCAATCCGATATTGACAGGAAACGGCTTGTACAATAGCCATTCTTCTCCCAACAGTTCCACTACTTCGACAAGGTTTTCAGTGGTCACGGAATTTAATTTTCCTCCTTCGACCCGGGGATCGCAGAAGGTATTCAAGCCAACTTTGGTGATGGCGCCTGGCTTGTGGCCGGCTACATCCCGGAACCATTGGGCCAATGTGCCCTGTGGAAAATTATAGGCTTCAATCTTATTTTCCATGGCCAACTTGCCAAGTTTTGGCGCAAGATTCCAGTGCCCGCCGACAACTCGTTTCACCAAGCCTTCGTGACCGAAATGATTCAGCCCGCGGTCTTTGCCGTCCCCTTGGCCGGCGCAATAGACCAGGCTTACGTTTTTAGGCGCTCCCTCCGCCAGAAAGCGTTTCTCCACCGCAACCGACAATGCTTCGGGATGACAGTTTCCTACAAATCCACTAGTGGCGATCATGTCTCCGTCTTTGATCAGTTTGGCAGCTTCAGTCGCAGAAATGATTTTTGCCATTTAAAAACACACGCTCCTTTATTAGAAAAAATACATCAATCAATTGGTGTATGCAAATATCATGCCAGTGTGTTGAAAATATTTAAGGACAGAAGTTTCCCATCCGTTGTTGACCAACTTTCAAAACCAACTTGAAGGATGGCCGTACTAGCTAGTCAACGGATTTTTGCCATGAATATCAAAAATAAATAATTAATACAAATTGCGGTCTCGGGATTAGATGGCATAACGAATAAGAAAACAGTTCAATTATTCGATTTGTCTAACTATTGTGTTTCTTTTTTTATACACTGTCTAAAATAATACACATTTTCATCCTCAACAACGCATACAATTGTTTAAAACTTTCTTCAACCTTTTCAGCAATCACCTCTATTTTTTCCATTGGGGAGTCGCGCAACCCGTCGTTTATTATTTTATAGCCCCAGATATCTTGCTGGTCATGATCTCTTTCTTGCCCATTTTACAGATGTTCACAACTTTTTTAGACATCAATGTTTCAATCTGCATTACGCCGATCAATTTTTGATCATTGGCATAAATCTTGCATAATGTTCAGACAGTATGGTTTCGCTGTTTGTAATGCTTCCGCTTCTTATGATCAGGGGACTGCGGAATCAAACGGTGCAAACCAAAGACGAAAAGGAGGATGTAACGGACTTATGGAAGTATTGGGTATTTGGTTAAGTTTAGCGTGCCTCATGTTTGTTGCTTACCAAGGGTATTCAGTCATCGTCTTCGCACCGATTTTTGCATTGTTGGCAGGTTTTCTCCAAGGCTTGCCCATCATGCCGGCCTACACCGAACTCTTCATGGGTAATGCCGTCACCTACGTAAAATCGTTCTTCCCGGTTTTCCTGCTCGGCGCCGTTTTCGGCAAAGTTATGGAAGACACTGGTCTTGCCAAATCAATCGCCCACTGGATCGTTGAAAAGATCGGCCACAAGAATGCGATCCTGGCGGTCGTGGTTGCCTGCTACGTCATGACTTTCGGCGGCATCAGCCTGTTCGTCGTGGTGTTCGCAATCTATCCGTTCGCCGCCAGCCTGTTTAAAGAAGCCGATATCCCGAAACGCTTCATCCCGGGCGCCATCGCCGCTGGTTCCTTCACCATCACCATGACAGCGATCCCCGGCACCCCTCAAATCCAGAACATCATCCCGACCAACTTCTACGGCACGAATGCCTACGCCGCCCCGGTTACCGGCATCGTGGCCTCGCTGATCATCTTCCTGTGCACGGTCGCCTGGTTTAAATACCGGCTGGGCCAAGCCAGATCCCGGGGAGAAGGCTATGGCAAGCA
Organism: uncultured Veillonellaceae bacterium; assembly: GCA_964602025.1. Lineage (GTDB taxonomy): Bacteria > Bacillota > Negativicutes > UBA1444 > UBA1444 > UBA1444. Next base: position 313 of record CAZRQI010000247.1, on the reverse strand, counting down.
CACGCTCAACGAGCCGGAAGCTATGGATGTCACTAACCTTCCTTCGCCAATCCTGTCCATGGTTCCGCTGTTCCTCGTCGTCGCCGTCAACTACTTCGTGACCTTCTTCGTCACGTTCGACCCGAAACTCATGGAAGTCCTCGTGAAAATCATCGGCAAACCCACCCCGCTGATGGCCCCGGGCGTCAAGAACGTTCTCGGCATCTGGTCGTTGATCATCGCCCTCGTGGTCGGCATTGCCGCCGCGATCCTGATTGGCTACAAATCGATGCCGAAAGGGATTACCATGGCGAAATCCATCAACGCCGGCGCT
>CAZRQI010000246.1:0-2919 GCA_964602025.1 uncultured Veillonellaceae bacterium | reverse complement strand
TATGATAAGGTCCGCGAAGCCGGACCGCAGGCCGGCGTCATCATGGCCGACATGGATGGGTTGAAGGTCATCAACGACACATTCGGTCATAAGATCGGCGATCAATCGCTGATCGACGCAGCGGGGATTCTGGTCCGATGCATTTCGTCGGATTCGATTCCGGCCCGAATTGGCGGCGATGAGTTCGCCGTGTATGTGCCGGCGACGACCCGGGAAGGAGTTCAGAAAACCATTCAGACCCTGCGCCAGGAGATCGGGCGGTATAACGATAGTCATACTTTGCCGTTGCAACTGTCCCTGGGCTTTGCCCTCGCTGATGGCAAGGAGATGCCGTTGGTGGAACTGATGGCGACAGCCGATAAATGGATGTATCGGGAAAAGCTGCGGCAAGCCGGCACACATCGCAGCCAATTTACCAATACGCTGAAAGAGATGTTGGTTGCTCGCGATTACATTACGGAAGGGCATGTGTCGAGAGTGACGGATATCACGATTGCGCTGGCCAAGGCTGTCGGGTTGCCGTCGGCGCAGATCCCGGACATGGAGTTGTTCGCCTACTTTCACGACATCGGCAAAGTAGGAGTTTCCGACCGAATTTTGAACAAATGCGGGCCGTTAAGCGAAAACGAGCGACATGAGATGCAGCAGCATTCTGAAATCGGCCACCGGATCGCATCGGCGACGGATGATTTATCCGGAATTGCCGACTGGATTCTGAAACATCACGAACGCTGGGATGGCAAGGGATATCCCTGGGGGATCGCCGGGGAGGATATTCCGGTCCAATGCCGGATACTGGCGATTGCGGACGCCTATGATGCCATGACCAGTGACCGACCTTACCGCAAGGCGATGTCCCATCTGGACGCGATTGCGGAAATGCGCCGAAATGCCGGAACACAGTTCGATCCGGCGCTGCTGGAGAAATTCATCGAGCTTCAGGGACTTTATCATTAGAAACTGCAAACAAAGATAAAGGCTGTCTATCCAGGCAAAAGCCAGGCGAGACAGCCTTTTTCATCGATTCCGGATTATTGTGCAATGGATTCCAAGTCTATTTTCCCGGTTTGGTCATCAGGCGGGCCACTTTGGCGGCGAAGCCGATTGGATCCTCCGGCGTGAGCCCTTCCATCAGTAGGGCTTGCCCATAGAGCAATTCGCAATAGTCCTTGAAGTTGTCGGAAGCCGGCTCGGCGGCATGCAGTTCTTTCAAAACGCCGAACAGCTCATGGTCCGGATTCAGTTCGAGGATCCGGCTGGCCTTGTACATGGGGTTGTCCATTTCGGACAGGATCTGTTCCATCGACAGGCTGATGCCTTCATCGCCGCTGACTAGGCAGACCGGGCTGGTTTTCAGGCGGTGGCTGATTTTCACGTCGGCCACCCGGCCTTTCAATTGCTCTTTGACGGCGGCGGTCAAGGTCTCGTTTTCCTTGACGGCGGCCTCGTCGTCCTTCTTTTCTTTTGGCGCGTCGAGTTCCTGGAGTTTCAAGTCGCCGCGGCTGATGGACTGGAATTTTTTCTCCTTGTATTCTCGCAGGGAGTCGATGGCGAACTCGTCGACCCGGTCGAACAGGTACAGCACTTCAAGGCCTTTTTCCTTCAGAATTTCCATCTGCGGCAGTCGCTCGACCGACGAACGATCCTTGCCGGTGGCATAGTAGATGACAGTCTGGCTCTCCGGCATGCGGGCAAGGTATTCGTCCAGCGTCGTCAGTTCGTCCACGGAATGGGAAGAGGGGAACATCAGCAGGGCCTGCAGCTTGTCACGGTTCACGAAGTCGGAGTAGACGCCGTTTTTGATGGACTTGCCGTATTCCTGCCAGAAGTTCTTATATTTGTCCCGGTCTTTTTCCAACATCTTCTCGAGCGTTTTGAAGATGGTCTTTTCCAGGTTCTTGCCGATCTTTTTCAGTTGGCTGCTGTGTTGGAGCAGTTCGCGGGAGATGTTGAGCGAGAAGTCGGGCGAGTCGACCAAGCCGCGGACGAATCGCAGATACTCCGGCAGCAGGTCCTGGTAGTTGTCCATGACGAACACATTCTTTGAATACAGGCGAATGCCGGTGGTCGTTTCCCGCTGATAGAAATCAAACGGAGCATGGGCGGGGAGGAAAAGCAGCGTGGTGAATTCCACCGCGCCTTCGGCTTTGGTGTGGATGACTTCCAGCGGATCATCCCAGGCATGGAAGACTTCCTTGTAGAACTGCCCATACTCTTCCGGTTTGATCTCGTTCTTGGACTTGACCCACAGCGGGGTCAGCGAGTTCAGGGTGCGGACTTCCTGCGTGTCGGCCTCGCCGTCTTTGCCTTTGACGGTGAAGGTCATCCTGATGGGATAACGGATATAATCGGAGTATTTCTTGATCAGGCGCTGCAGGGTGTACTGGTTGAGAAAGTTCTCTTCCGGATTCTCACTGGAACGGAATTCCGAGTGTAACGACAGAATCAGGCTGGTGCCGCGTTTTTCACGGTCGCATTCCTCAATGGTGTAAGTGCCGTCACCGGTGGACTCCCAGCAGATGCCCTTCGTCTGGCCGGGCGCGCGGGTGATCAGTGTGACTTTTTCCGCGACCATGAAGGCGGAGTAAAAGCCCACCCCGAATTGGCCGATGAGTTCGCTGTCGGCGGCGCCGCCGGCTTCCTTCAGCTTTTCAAGAAAGGATTTGGTGCCGGATTTGGCGATGGTGCCGATATTTTCCACGACCTCATCATAGGTCATGCCGATACCGTTGTCGGTGATGGTCAGGGTGTTCGCTTTTTCATCGGCAACCAGCGTGATTGCAAAATCTGGATCGCCTTCCAGCAGATCATGGTTGGTCAGGGACTGGACGCGGATTTTGTCGATGGCGTCGGAGGCGTTGGAGATCAGTTCCCGCAGGAAAATCTCCCGGTTGGTGTAGATGGAATTGATCATCAGAT
>CAZRQI010000245.1:0-2923 GCA_964602025.1 uncultured Veillonellaceae bacterium | reverse complement strand
TATTTTAAATATTTAGATATGCAGCCTGTTCAAGCTAAATGGGGAAAGAGATTTTAAGAGAAATTCCCGGGTTGTTGGCGGTTATTTTTGTCGCCCTTCCGGGGTTTTGTATTTCTCATAACGGGTATGGATAGTCTGAACAAGGAAGGGTGGCAGCAATGGAAAGAAAAATGTATTCGGAGGAATTGGCCGGCATCAAACGGTTGACCCTGGACATGGGCCAGAAAACGGTGGAAGCGGTAAAACTGGCCGCCCAGTCGCTGATCACGAATAATCAGGAGATGGCGACCCAGGCCCGCGCCCTGGAAAAAGAAGTCGATGAAATGTACCGGCAGATCGACGACCGCTGCATCGTGAGCATCGCGACACAGCAGCCGATGGCGGGTGATCTGCGGTTTTTGGTATCCACGCTCAAGATTGCCACCGAAATCGAACGCATCGCCGACTACGCGAACAATATCGCGAAGATGGTGCAGCGCAAGTTTGTTCAGGAAGACATGTCTCCCATCGAATCGATGAAGGCGTCGGTGGACATCATGGCCCGGGAGGCGGTCAGCATGCTGCGGGAAGCGCTGGACGCCTACGAGAAAAACGATCCGGAATTGGCGACGCTGGTGCCGAAACGGGATGCTCTGGTGAACCGCCTGAACAAAGATCTGTTCCGGAATATCTTGGCGATGGCGACCGTCAAGCAATATGCGAACGAACTGGCCATGGACTTCCACACGGCGATTCGCTACATCGAGCGGGTGGCCGACCGGTCGGGCAATATCGCCGAATATGTGTATTATGCGGCGACCGGGTTCCGGTTCCCGGACAACACCAAAAAATAGCGGCACGGGCGGATTCCGTCCGGAGAGGGGGCGCCGGCATTGAATGCGGAATTGATTGAAATAGCGCGGTTGAGCGTTGCGGCGTTTCTGGGTGGCATCGTTGGACTGGAGCGGCAGCAGCGGCATAAATCGGCCGGCTTGCGGACCCACATTCTGGTCAGCCTGGGGTCCTGTTTGATCATGCTGATTTCCTATAAATTGTATGCGGGGGTGCAGGGCCTGACTAACGCCGACCCGGCCCGTTTGGCGGCGCAGGTCGTCAGCGGCATCGGCTTTCTCGGCGCCGGTACCATCATGAAGGAAGGGCTGACGATCAAAGGCCTGACGACGGCGGCCAGTCTGTGGGTCGTGGCCGGCGTGGGCCTGGCGGTTGGCGCCGGATATTACGTCGGTGCGGTCACGACGACGATCCTGTCGGTCCTGGCCCTGACGTACTTGCCCCGGTTCGAGCGCCTGTACGGCTGTGGGCCGTCCCAGGTCGCGATTGTTGTCCGCTCCGTGGACAAACCCGGTCAGATCGGCCGGATCGGTTCCTATCTCGGCACAAAAAACGTCGCCATTTGCGACATTAAAATCGATGAAGTCGGCAAAAACGACATCCACATTTCCGTGATCCTTGACGTCACCGACCGCCGGATTATTCCGGATATCGTCGACGGCATGAAGGGAATCGAGGGAGTGGTGGACGTCATTCTGGAATAATTTTCACCGGTGGCAGGAATGTTCCGGCAAGGGATCGAATACCTTGAAGTCGCCAGAAGAAACGCGCCTGAAGTTGCCAAATTTTTCTTTCCGGCCGGGAACGCAAGGCCGTGGAGATAAGACTTCAAAAAAGGAAAGGATGGGGTAATGGGATGAAAAAAACAATGGTGTTCCTGGTTCTGGCCATGTTCGTCGTAACGGCGATGTTGGCTGGCTGCGGCGGCGGTGACAAGAAGCCGGCCGAACAGCCGAAAGCGAAAGGTCCCTCCGGTGAATTGATGATCTACACCTCGATCTATCCGGATATCGTCGAAATGGTGAAACCGGTCCTCGCCAAAAAGTTCCCCAATTTGAAAATCTCCTGGTTCCAGGCCGGCTCCGAGCAGGTCATGGCCAAACTGGCCGGCGAAATCGAAGCCAAGAAAGTGCAGGCCGACGTGCTGCTGGTGGCCGATCCGGCCTACTATCTGACACTGAAGGATAAAGGCCTGCTGATGAAATATGATTCGCCGGAACGCAAGGCGATCACCGGCAACAAGGACACCGAAGGGTACTGGACCGGCGTCCGCATCAATAACATCGTCATCGCCTACAACACCAAGAAAGTGAAAGCGGAAGAAGCGCCGAAAACCTGGAAAGAGTTGACCGATCCAAAATGGAAGAACCGGATCGCCATGGCGAACCCGCTGCTGTCCGGCACCGCCTATGTCGGCGTGGGCGCACTGGCCCAGAACTTCGGCTGGGAATACTTTGACAAGCTGAAAGCCAACGGAATCAAAGTCGAATCCGGCAACACCGCCCTCCAGAACAAGCTGATCCAGGGCGAATACGACGTGGTCATCATTCTTGAGGAAAACATCCTCAAAATGGGCGCCAAAGGCGAACCGGTAGCCGTTTCCTATCCGAAGGACGGCGTAGCTATCAACCCGAGCCCGATCGCGATCTTTAGCAGCGCGAAGAACCCCGAAGCGGCGAAAGCCCTGACGGATTTCTGGCTGTCGAAGGAAGGCCAGGAAATGGTCGTCAAAGGCTGGATGCATTCCGTCCGTGACGACGTCGCCGCTCCCAAAGGCGCTCCGGCGCTGAAGACCCTGATGCCGACCCAGTTGAAGATCAACTGGGAACAGTTGGCCAAGGAAAACGAAAAATTCAAAGAGCAGTTCCGCTCCCGGGTTCTCGAAAAGAAATAACCATCGTTTGATCTGAACGAGCGCAGCGGTGGGGAGGCGTGCCTCTCCACCGTTGTATGCCGGATACAGGGGGTTTATTGTGGACAGAAAATGGCTCCCCCAGTGGGATACCAAGTGGCTGGTCATCTTTTCGGCAGTGGCGACGCTGGTTCTGTTTGTCGTGTTGCCGATGCTTTATTTGGTCTACAAGAGTTTCAT
>CAZRQI010000244.1:0-2928 GCA_964602025.1 uncultured Veillonellaceae bacterium | reverse complement strand
CACACCGCCGGCAGGTTGCTGCGCCGGGCGATGATCTGGCCGGCTTCGCCGATATTGCCCTTCGCCAGGGCGGCGACAAACAGGGGAATCTCATTTTCAATCGGGCAGCCGGTCCGGCACATCGGCTTGGCGCAATTCAGACAGCGCTTGGCTTCGGCGATGGCCTCCCGCGCAGTGAAGCCGCGGTCGATTTCATCAAAGGACAAGTCAGTTTGATCAAACTCGGTCTGTTTATCGAACCGCATTGTATTTCCTCCTCCATGCAGCAGTCCGCCCTGCGGGGCCGCGTGATTTTCGCATTATTGTACCACAGGATGGAGGAAAGGAATACTGTGTCAATATCTGACAAATTTGCGCAATTCGCGCCGCCGGACAGAGGAATTTGCCGCTACGCGGAGAAATACATCAAGCAGTGCGAACACTCTCCCCTGCGGAAAAACGGGAGGAAACCCATGACGATCTTTCCGGAAAATACGATTTATATCGTCGGCAACGCCAAAACCCAGCAGTCGAATCCCATCACCCACCACTTCGGCCAATTTTTCATCGCGTTCGTGGTGGAACGGGAGAGCGCAAAAATTCTGGCCTGCGGCGTGTCCGCCACCCTCAGCGTGACCAACGAATTCGTCGGCAACCTGTTTGTCGGCCGCACACTGCGCGATGATCCCGAGATCATCCGCCAACTTCTGGAGAGCCGGTATTTCGGCTCCTCGCAGAAGGCGATCCTGATTGCCTACAAAGACGCCCAGAAGAAATACACCCGGATTCTCAGCGGCCAACCCGTCGATCTGACGGAGTAACGGCGCCGGTAAATTTTTCGGGCGAAAAAAGAGGATTTTCCCGGTTCGTGTCAAATCAATAAAGGCCGGAAAAACGGACATCTTTCTCTTTTTCCGCTCACGACGGACAAACATCCCGGAAACATCAAACTTCATCATGTGCTGCTTCGTTTACCCGCATGCCGGCGCTCCCGGTATGGACGTAAGTGAAATCCAGCCGATGGACCTTCAACGAAGGTTTTGTCGTGCTGGTTTTTTCTATTCTCCGCAATAAACAAAAAGGAAGTGTACTGCATGGACAAAAATTTGGCAACGCAACGCCTCGTGGACCAGTTTGTCGAGATGGCCAAAATCGCCAGCCCCTCCCGCAAGGAGGCCAAGTTCGCCGCCTACATGAAAAAGGAACTGGAGGCGCTCGGCTTTTCGGTCGAGTTCGACAATGCCGGCGAAAAAGTCGGCGGCGACACCGGCAACCTCATCGCCACCCTGCCGGGAACCAAAACGGCGGAACCGCTGATGTTCTGCTGCCACATGGATACGGTACTGCCCTGCGAGGGCATCCAGCCGGTTATCGACGGCGATGTCATCCGCTCCGACGGCACAACCATCCTCAGCGGCGACGACAAGGCCGGAATCGTCGCCATCGTCGAAGCCATCCGCCGGATTCAGGAGCGGAAGGTGGAGCACGGTCTGCTTCAGGTCGTTCTCACCATCTGTGAAGAAGTCGGCATGTACGGCTCCAAAGGGCTGGATTACAGCAAAATCAAGGCCAAGCGCGCCTTCATCTTCGATTCGAGCGGCGCCATCGGCAAGATTGTCGTGCAAGGCCCGGCGAAAGACGTCATCAAAGCCGTCGTCCACGGCCGTTCCGCCCATGCCGGCCTGGCGCCGGAAAAAGGCATCAGCGCCATTCAGGTGGCCGCCCGCGCCATCGACAAGATGACCCTGCTGCGGATTGACGAGGAAACCACCGCCAACCTCGGCACGATCAGCGGCGGCATGGCCACCAACATCGTGGCCGATCAGGTGGAAGTGGTCGCCGAAGCCCGCAGCCTGCTCAACGAAAAACTTGACAAGCAGAGCGGCCATATGAAGGAATGCTTCGAACAGGCCGCCCGCGAATACGGCGCCGGCGTCGACGTGACGATCGACCGCAGTTACGCGGCGTTCCAGCTCTCGCCGGATACCCCGGCGGTGAAACAGTGCGTCGAAGCGATGCAGCGTCTGGGCCTCGAGCCGAAGCTGCAATCCACCGGCGGCGGCAGCGACTGCAACGTCTTCAACGAGCACGGCATCACCGCCGTTGACCTGGCGATCGGCATGACCGACGTCCATTCCAAAGAAGAAAGCATCAAGATTTCCGACATGGAAACCGTGACCCGGCTCATCGAATTGATCATCGAGCACAACAAATAAGAAGGGTGGGACCGGCATGAAGATCCAGTCGATCGAAATCGGCAAAGTCAGCATCCCGCTCAAGAAACCCTTCAAAACAGCCCTGCGCACGGTCCACTCGGCGGAGGACATCATCGTCAAAGTGATCGCCGACTCCGGCGAAGTCGGGTTCGGCAACGCGCCGCCGACCGCCGTGATTACCGGCGACAGCCAGGACTCGATCATCGCCGCGATCCGGGACACCCTCGCCCCCAAGCTCGTCGGCATGGAAATCGACAACCTGGAAGGCATCATGACGGCGCTGGATACCGGCATGCTGCACAACTGCTCCGCCAAGGCCGCCCTCGACATCGCCGTGTACGACCTGTTCGGCAAACGCTACGGCCTGCCGCTCTACAAACTGTTCGGCGGCTACTGCCGGAGCATGGAGACCGACCTGACCATCAGCCTGAACGAGCCGGAAGAAATGGTGCGCGACTCGCTGGAAGCCGTGGCCGAAGGCTACACCGCGCTCAAGCTGAAGGTCGGCAACGACCCGACGCTGGACATCCGGCGGGTGCAGGCCATTCGCGACGCCGTCGGCCCGGCCGTCAAGATCCGGCTCGACGCCAACCAGGGCTGGAACGCCAAGGAGGCGGTCCGGACGATCCGCCGCTTCGAGGCGGATGGCCTGGACATCGAGTTGATCGAGCAGCCGGTGAAGGCGCATGACTTCGACGGGCTGAAATACGTGACCGACCACGTGGAAACCGAC
>CAZRQI010000243.1:0-2952 GCA_964602025.1 uncultured Veillonellaceae bacterium | reverse complement strand
CAATGGGAAAGGCTCCTAACCGACGGCGCCTTCATTTTGCCGCTGATGATTCTGCTTATTTCCATCGCGGCCGGTATCATCCTGAGCCAATTGATCTTTTCCCGACTGCGTAAAGTCGCGGCCAGAGTCGCCGGCGATTCCTATCCGTTGGTACAGCGGGCGTTTCTTGGAATGCCGACCGTGTGGGGACTTCTCTTCGGCGGCTATGTCGCCATGCATGTCATCACCATTCCGCCGGGCGGTCTTCACCTATTGGAAATCCTCTTTCACGGGATCGCCATTCTCTCCCTGACCATCATGGGCGCCCGCCTGGTGTCGGGAATACTGACCCAGAAAATGCAAAAAACAGCGGGAACCTTTGCTTCCACATCGATTTTGGTCACAACGATCGAACTGGTTGTGTATATTACCGGCTTTTTATTCATGTTACAGTCGTTCGGCGTTTCGATCACTCCCCTGCTTACCGCGTTGGGCGTCGGCGGTTTGGCGGTGGCTCTGGCCCTTCAGGATACGCTGTCCAATCTGTTTTCCGGCATCAATATTCTTTTGTCGAAACAAATCAAAGTGGGGGATTTCATCCGCCTATCCACTGGTGAGGAAGGAACCGTTGCGGATATGAACTGGCGAAATACAACGATCCGGCAATCCTCCGACAATATGACGGTCGTCCCCAACCAAAAGATTGCCACCTCGATTATCACCAATTATGCAATGCCGTTTGCAGAATCGTCCATCGTTGTTCCGATCAGCGTTAGCTATGACAGTGACTTGGCGCATGTCGAAAAAGTTACTGCGGCGGTCGCCAAAGAGGTTCTGCGGGAAATACCGGGTGGCGTTCCCGATTTCGACCCTTTCATCCGCTACAACAATTTTGCTGATTCCGGAGTTTCGTTCAATGTCATTTTGCGGATCCAAACCATCACGGACCAACACATCATCCGTCATGAGCTGATCAAAAGATTGCATGAGCGATATCGGCAGGAGGGAATTGTAATCCCCGTTCCCTTGCGCCTGATTCATCCGGAGCCGGCAAAAGAAGGGGAAACTCGTCATCAATAACTTCCCATGGGAATAGAAGAAATATAAAGAGGGAAGATTTTCATCTTCCCTCTTTTACAAAGCAACCACCCTTACAGCAGGGTTACGGTTATGATTGGTTGGATCGTTTGAGTTTTTCCTCCACAGATGGATTCGGGGAAATGCTAACGGGTCTCGACTAGGTTGGGTAAGGGATCGGGGTAACGTAGACACTCTCCTTGTGGACTGGTTTCGACGGGAACAAACTCGGAAAGATGATCTTTCGAGGGTTTGGTGTCTCGTAGGAACCTGTAGTCGCTGTAAGGATGGTGCTTGACTATATTGTAGCATGCCCGATGCAATTTTGCAACTATTCAGTATTTAATTGTCCGCAACGATCATTCTCACCCGTTCGGGCCACGGAATCGTATGCGTAAATCTTGCGGCTGCAGGGTTCTGCCGGTCAAAATGTTCAACGCGGTGTTCGCCGCCGCGTTCGGAGTGATGACTAAGTGAACATATTCCCCTTCGGTTTCGCCGGTTCCCGATGCCAACCCTCCCAACATGTTGAATTTCAGATTCTGGAACTCTGTCTGCCGCCCTCGTTTGGTGAAATTGCCAGTGAGTCCGTTAAACGAGATTCCCTTAACACTGCCGGAATTCATTTTGAAATTGCCATCGGCATTGGCTTTGTCCCAATCTCCCACGCCGCTGATCTTCGCCGCAAAATCGGCGCGTCCCTGAACATCGCGGTCGGTCAGCTGCCCCGCATCGATATTCTGCCCATTCACCTGCTGATGATATTCCATCGTTTTCGGGACAAGCGTTCCGTTCAATGTAACGATCCCGCCAAGGCACTGCGCCCGGCCACCGACAAGCGTCAGCAAGCCGTTACCATAACTGAAGCCGCCGCTGGCGCCGGAAAACGCAAGTTCCCCCAATGCGCCCGATGCCATTTGAAAATTCCCGCGAGCCTGGTTATTTTCGGGCGTGCCGGTCACTGTCGCTTGGAACGCGATGCTTCCTCGCAAGGCGCTGTTGGGATTAAACACCGTAGTATTCATTCCACTGCTGGAAATCTGCAGGTTGATCTGCGGCGAAGCTCCGTCGGACGCCAGCGTCACCGCTCCATTGACAGCCAGGCGCTGCCCCGACAACACAACGCCGACATTGGACAAGTCCAAGCGGCGGCCTTGCTTGCGAAATCCGCCGGCGGCGTTGGCAATCGCATAATCGCCAATCGTGCCGGAACCGATGGAAAATGTTCCGCTGGCCGCCATCGAATCTGCATTACCCTCTCCCGTTATGGTCGCATTAAAGTCGACCCTACCGGCAATCCCCTTGTTGGTCAGGATAGCGCCATCAACGCTTTTTCCGGAAACTTTCAGGTTAATCCGCGAAGTTTTCGGCACGACCGTTCCCGATAAGGCAATTGCGCCCCCCATCGCCTTAAAGCTCGTATTATCGAGCATCATCGTGTCGCCGGCATAGTTGAATCCGCCTTCGGCGTCCGCAATGGGAGTTTTATCAAACTGGCCGCTTGGAAGCTTGAAAGCCCCTTTCATCAATGGTTTTTCAATCGTTCCTGAAATATCCGCCTGAAAGGATGCCGTCCCGCTTATTGCCGGCGTCGGCCCCAAAAATGCGGCCAGATTCAATGCGGAGGACTGGACCTGCATCGCCAGGGTCGGTGAGTTGGGGGTGAAGTCTATGGCGCCGCCCACCGTCATTTTATTTCCGCCGACAACAATCGATGCATCCTGCAACAGCACTTTCTTCCCCTGAAGTTTGAGCTTCGCGTTGCCCTTTGTTAAGAATATCACAAGCACGCGCGGCGTGTATTTAGACTTGCTTGCATATTTTTATACTTTGATGCAAGGGACGCTTCGCTTTCGAGTTTGGATCGTCAACCCCTGGTCGGACAAAAAATTATGA
>CAZRQI010000242.1:0-2964 GCA_964602025.1 uncultured Veillonellaceae bacterium | reverse complement strand
GTTCCCCAGATCTCCTGCATCATGGGACCCTCGGCGGGCGGCGCGGTGTATTCCCCGGCCCTGACCGACTGGATCTTCATGGTGAAGAAGACCAGCCAGATGTTCATCACCGGCCCGCAGGTCATCAAGTCCGTTACGGCCGAAGAAGTCACCGCGGAAGCCCTCGGCGGCGCGATGACCCACAACAGCGTATCGGGCGTGGCCCACTTCGCTACGGAAAACGATGAGGACTGCATGGCCCAAGTGCGGAACCTGCTGAGCTTCCTGCCGTCCAACAACATGGAGGAAGCGCCGATCGTCGAGACCGGCGACAGCCCGGACCGTCAGGATGAAGGCTTGAGAACCATCATGCCGGAAAATCCGAACATGCCGTACAACATGAAGGACGTCATTCGGATGACCGTCGACCGTGGCGAATTCCTGGAAGTCCAGGAACATTATGCGATGAACATCATCACCGGCTTTGCCCGGTTTGACGGTTCGACCGTCGGCATTATCGCCAACCAGCCTGCGAACATGGCCGGCTGCCTGGACTGCAATGCTTCGGACAAATCGGCGCGGTTCATCCGGTTCTGCGACGCGTTCAACATTCCGGTCGTCACCTTCGTGGACGTTCCTGGCTTCCTGCCGGGCACCGACCAGGAATTCGGCGGCATCATCCGGCACGGCGCGAAAATGCTGTACGCATACTCGGAAGCCACAGTGCCGAAAGTTACCGTTATCACCCGTAAAGCTTACGGTGGTTCTTATCTGGCAATGTGCTCGCAGGACTTGGGCGCCGATCAGGTGTTGGCTTGGCCTTCCGCCGAAATCGCCGTCATGGGCCCGGCCGGCGCGGCCAACATCATCTTCCGGGGCGACCCCAATGTGGAGGAAAAAACCGCTGCGTACGTGGCTGAATTCGCTACTCCGTACAAAGCGGCGGAGCGTGGTTTCGTCGACATCGTTATCGAGCCGCAAGAAACGCGTCCCCGCATCATTACCGCCCTCAACATGCTCGCTACCAAGCGGGAAGCTCGTCCGGCCAAGAAACACGGCAACATTCCGCTGTAAAACCGCTGTCAGAAAGGAGATGAACCCATGGGCCTGTTCGATTCGTTGTTCGGAGGCGGCTCCAAGCCGGAACCGGCGCCGAAGAAACAACCCGAACCCGTTGCCGCAAAAGCGGCAGTGGCCAATATCCAACCTGAAGCTGTTGGCGCAGCGGCCGGACTTAACCCCGAGATCGTCGCGGCGATTTCGGCCAGCATCAACTGCGTGATGGATACCAGTCTCAACGCGGAACTTTTGGCAGCCATCACTGCAGCGGTAGTTCATCACGGTGGTGGTGGAGTGCATGCGGTCAAGATCAAGCACAGCAGCAATGCGTGGCCGCTGTCGGGCCGTCAGAAACTGATGGATTCGCGGCAGTTCGCGTAAGCATCCCTTAGGTTTCCTTATAGTTGATCATAAAAAAAGAAAAAGATGGAGGTTGTGTTCTACATGAGAAAATTCAAAGTCAACGTCAATGGTACCAGCTACACTGTTGAAGTCGCAGAAGAGGGCGTCGTAGCCGTCGCCGCCGCCGCTCCGGCTCCTGCCGCCGCTCCGGCTCCTGTTGCCGCCGCTCCGGCTCCTGCCGCTGCTCCGGCTCCTGCCGCTGCTCCCGCCGCCGCTGCCGCTCCGGTCGAAGTCGCCGCCGGCGATACCCCGGTTACCGCTCCGATGCCTGGCAAAGTCAGCAAGATCATGAAAAAAGCCGGCGACAAAATCGCCAAAGGCGAATGCATCATGACCCTCGAAGCCATGAAAATGCAGAACGAAATCGGCGCCCCGGTTGGCGGCACCATCAAATCCATCAACGTCAACAAAGGCGACGGCGTGAAACCCGGCCAGACCATGGCGGTCATCGGCTAAGTTTCCTGTATTTTGCGGGTCCGGTTCTGCGCAGCTCGTGCGGTGCAGAACCGGGCAGCATCGATTTCTGACCCCGGTAAGCTATAATTTCATATATTAGGAGGGAATAACAGACTATGGAAGCTTTGATCCAACAGTATCCCTGGTTGGACGAACTGCTGATGGGTTTCCTCGGACTGACCTGGCAGCACATCGTAATGTGGGGCATCGGTGCCCTGTTGATCTGGCTGGCTGTGCGTTTTGACTACGAGCCGGCCCTGCTTCTGCCGATCGGTTTCGGCGCAATCCTCGCCAACATTCCGCACTCTTCCGCTGTATCACAAGTAAAAGGCGAGGAAGGATTCCTGTTTGTTCTGTACAATGCCGGTATTGGGAATGAATTGTTCCCTGTTCTTATCTTTATCGCCATCGGCGCCATGTGCGACTTCGCACCGCTGATTCGCAACCCGAAAGTCATGCTATTCGCCGCCGCGGCCCAGTTCGGCATCTTTGCCACCGCCGTCGGCGCTACGCTCCTCGGTTTCAGCTTCCCGCATGCTGCCTCCATCGGCATCATCGGCGCCGCTGACGGCCCGACCACCATCTATGTGGCCAGCCGGTTCGCCGTGGAACTCCTCGGACCCCTTTCGGTAGCCGCGTATTGCTACATGTCCCTGGTGCCGGTCATTCAACCGCCGGTCATCAAGGCCATCACCACATCCAGCGAACGTAAGATCAAAATGGGCTATGAAAACGTTGAGCCCGTGTCCCAGACCACCAAGTTCCTGTTCCCGCTGATGATCGTTCTGATCGCCGGGATCGTGGCCCCGATTTCCGTGGCCCTGATCGGCAGCCTGATGTTCGGCAACCTGCTGAAAGAATCCGGTTGCACCGAGAACCTGTCCAGCTGCGCGGAAAGCGAACTGGCCAACCTGGTCACCCTGCTCCTCGGGATCGTCATCGGCGGCACCATGTCGGCCGAGCGCTTCCTGAACTACCAAGTGCTCCTGATCATGCTGCTGGGCGCTGTTGCGTTCGTGTTTGACACCGTGGGCGGCGTATTGTTCGCGAAACTGCTGAACCTGTTCA
>CAZRQI010000241.1:0-2986 GCA_964602025.1 uncultured Veillonellaceae bacterium | reverse complement strand
AGCACCCGGCCGTCGCCGGCGTTCGCGTAAGTGCGGGAAAATTCGCCCTGCCGGTCGTTCAGGTCATAGTCGGAATCCTGGTTGGTCCCGGAATAAATCCAGCCAAAACTGCCGGTGGCCTCCAGAAAGGTCCGCCGTCCAGTATCATGGCGCAGAACGCCCTTGATGGCATAAATCCGCAGATTTTCCCATTTCAGCTCGGACAGGATGTTGGGAACGCCGCCCAAATCGGCTTTGTGCCAGGTGAACCGGTCCTGACGATGGGTCGGCAGAATTTCCAGCGTAGTCGCGGCCTGGGCCGAAGTGGAAAAAACACAACTCAACAAGACAATCCCAATTAGAAACTGGTGCACAAGTCCGCCTCTTCCGCCGATCCGAATGCGGCCGGCCCCTATATTTCCTGGTTCAGTTCGCATCATAGCGCGGTTTTCCTGCATTTTCATTTCGGCAGCAAGAATATCGATCCTTGCCGTCTGTACCCCTGCATCATATAGTATTCGTCATTTCCCGACAGAATGTAGACCGGGAGGCCGGGATAATCCTCGGCCAGACATTCCAGCAACTTTTTCCCCAACTGGTTGCCGCGGTATGCGGGGGCAACCAGCAAATCAACGACATATACATACAAAGTGTCCGGCAAGGATCGTGAATAGCCGCAAACCTTGCCATCTTGCAGAGCGACATAGGTTATCGACGATTCCAGCGCCTTTTTATATATTCCCGCGTTCTCGTCGGCCCAATAACAGGACCAGTCTTCGCCCTCGGCCCTGATGACATCCATCACGGCGGATTCAAAGCGTTTGTCATAGCGTTTGATTTCGAACATGCTGACCCCTCGCATTGCTTCATGATTCATAAAACTTCTTCCTGCTGTTGCCAGTTTCCTGCAAAAAACCACTGTT
Source organism: uncultured Veillonellaceae bacterium (assembly GCA_964602025.1). Classification (GTDB taxonomy): domain Bacteria; phylum Bacillota; class Negativicutes; order UBA1444; family UBA1444; genus UBA1444. Next base: position 2,084 of record CAZRQI010000241.1, on the reverse strand, counting down.
TTGCTACAACCCATCCTGACATTTTCGATTCAGCAACTCCCGTCAACTCCTTCCCAACTGGCAACCTCCCAATAAGAGAATCACTGGAACAGGCATAAAAAAACTCCGGGAAATAAATCCCAGAGTTTTATTTTAATACTGGTCGGAGCGGCGCGACTTGAACGCGCGGCCTCTACCACCCCAAGGTAGCGCTCTAGCCAAACTGAGCTACGCCCCGACTAACAGATATCATTCTACCCATTTTCGGGATCGAAGTCAAGCAAAACCGGCGGTAAACTCTGCAGAAAGGTAGAAGTACCGAAGGATTGTTCCCTGCCAACAGCGAATTCCTAAATAAAGAGATTTCAAATGCAAGGGAGAGGAAACCGATGAAAAAATGGCTACTCGTTCTTGGAGCGTTCTTGTGCCTTTATTTGGTTCTGCCAGTACCCTTCGCTTCAGCCGCTGAGTGGACGGAAATCCGCACCGATGACCAGACGCTGTACGTTTCGCCTGGCGTTTGGCGCATCACCGCCGGAAATCCTTCTTCCAGTTCCAGCATTGATGTGAACAAACCGGTTCATGCTTCCACGGGACGCCTGGTTGGCTATGCGGCGGAAATTCGCGAACCATGGCGGTTTATCCTTCAACAGGCGGTTCCCTCCGGTTGGCGCAACCCCGGCCTGTACGACCAACGACAAGCAGCCTATTTCATCCCGGTTGACGGGTCAACCCACGCCGTGTTTTTCACGCATGTGCGTTACGGCGGCGCCAACGGCAAGACGGTTACCGGCGTAAAAGGAACCTGTCGCAGCCCGCGCAATGGCCAAACCTTTACGGTAGTGTTCGAACGTTAAGCCCGCGGCCTCTACCACCTCAAGGCAGCGCTCTTTCGTATAACAAAAGACCGGCAAGCCGGTCTTTTGATTTTTCCGAAGTTATTCGTTTATTCGATGACCCGGGCTCCGTCACAATCAATTCCGAGGCACAAATAGCGGGAGGAAATGTTGTGTTTTTGGAATGCCTGCACCATGGCCGCGCCAATCGCTTCGGAATTTTCAGTCGTGTAGGCCATCAGGGACGGACCGGCGCCGCTCATGGCGACCCCCAGGGCTCCCGCAGCTTTTCCAGCCGCAAACACATCCATCATGCCGGGAATCAGGGATGCCCGGTACGGTTGATGCAGACGGTCATCCAGCGCATCCGCCAGATAAGCGATCTGGCCGCTGGCCATCGCTCCGACCAACAAGGCCGTCCGACTGACATTGTATACTGCGTCCTGATGCGGAATGCGAGCCGGGATGGCTTGCCGGGCCTTATGGGTCGACAGGCGAAAATCCGGAATGCACACCACCAGATGAAGTTGCTCCGGCACCGGGAGGCGCAGACAAGACACCCGCTCGTCCTTCATGACGGAAATCGTAAACCCGCCGAGCAAGGCGGGCGCCACATTGTCGGGATGCCCCTCCAGTTGGGTGGCGATATCCAGCAGCTCCTCCGGCGAAAATTTCCCGCCCAGCACCGCATTGGCGGCCGTTACCCCGCCGACAATGGCGGCGGAACTACTGCCGAGGCCGCGTGACAATGGAATATTGTTGTGCATTGTCAGATGAATGCCGGCCGGCTGTTTTCCCGCCCGTTCAAACACCGTGCGGATCGACCGGAGAACCAGATTGCGGTCATTCAGCGGCAAGGTATCCGCGCCGTCGCCAGACACCCGGATTTGAACTTCGTCCAGGGGACCGGTCATTTCCAACAGAACTTCGTTGTACAAGGCGCAGGCGATTCCCAGCGTATCAAACCCGGGCCCGCAGTTCGCCGTCGTGGCGGGGATGCGGACCCGGGCGCGCATGTCACTCTGCATCGACGCCCACCACCCGGATCACCGTGGAAACCTTGTTGACCACGGACAGTCCACTCAATGTCTGCACCGCCAGTTGCAGATCCTCGTCCTTCACCTTGTAGGTGATCAGAACAATTTCCGCTCGGGAACCTACCCGGCGTTTTTGGATGACGGAATTCAGGCTGACCTGCTGGGCGCCGACCGCGCCGGCGATCGCCGCCATGACGCCCGGCTTGTCCTCCGCCAGCAACCGGATATAATA
>CAZRQI010000240.1:0-2990 GCA_964602025.1 uncultured Veillonellaceae bacterium | reverse complement strand
GTGATGACGGCGAAGGCCCAGGGTTGGGCGTTCATGGCGCTGGGCGCCTGGGTCGCCAGGGTGATGAGTTTTTCGATCAGAGTGCGGTCGACGCCGCGATCCTCGTAGCGGCGGATGGAACGCCGGGTTTCGAGTACTTGTATCAAATCCATATCGGGTCAGTCCTTTCTTTGCATTGTGGTGGATATGTTTTCTCTATTATAATCGAGATTGACTTTTACGCAAGTTTTTCTTACAATATAAATAGGCCCCCGGGGGAGGGGGTTAAAATAAAGTGAGGTGTCAGAAATGGCTGTAATTAATGTAGGAAATGAAACGACGTTTGACGAAAAGATTTTGAAGACCGACCGACCGGTGTTGGTGGACTTCTGGGCGTCCTGGTGCGGACCGTGCAAGATGGCCGGGCCGGAGGTGGAAGCGGTCGAGGCGGCGGTGGCGGATAAAGCGATTGTCGCGAAAGTGAATATCGACGAGTTGCCGGATCTCACATCCCGATATAATGTGAAGGCGGTGCCGACGTTCATCGTCTTTAAAGACGGAAAAGAAATAAATCGCTTCACCGGGTACAAAACCAGGAAGGATTTATTGGCCGCTTTGGAAAATATATAAATGAAGTGAACGGCAAAACTCCCGGATCTTCTCCGGGAGTTTTTTTGCAAGCCGCAGGCGGGGAGGTTGGAAGATGTCGGCGCAGACTGTGTTGATCGCGGATGATGACGCGCAGATTCGGGAATTGTTGGAGTTGTACCTCGCCAAAGAGGGATTTGCCGTGGAGCAGGCCGCCGATGGTGCGGAAGCGATTCTCAAGGCGCAGCAGCTGAAACCCGATTTGATCGTGCTGGATATCATGATGCCGGTCCTGGACGGGATGGAAGTTTGCCGCCAGGTCCGGAAATTTTCGCGGGTGCCGGTGATCATGCTGACGGCGCGGGTGGAAGACGAGGACCGGATTATGGGGCTGGAGCTGGGCGCCGACGATTATGTCGCCAAGCCCTTCAACCCCCGGGAACTCATCGCCCGGGTCAAGGCGGTGCTGCGACGGGCCCAGGGCAACGAACCGGCGGTTGCCGGCGTCGATGTGCTGAATTTCGCCAACCTTCGGATCAACCGCTCGGAATACGTGGCGACCGCCGCCGGCAATACCGTCCAGCTGACGGCCAAGGAAATGGATTTGCTGTGGCACTTGGCTTCACATCCGGGTCGGGTGTTTTCCCGCGAGCAACTGTTGGAATCGGTCTGGGGTTATGAATATTTCGGCGATACCCGCACCGTGGATACGCATATCAAGCGCATCCGCCACAAACTCGGGGTGCAGGAGGACAGTCCCTGGGACATCAAGACGGTCTGGGGCGTTGGCTACAAATTTGAGGTGCATGCGTGAAACAGTCGTTGCAAACGAAACTGTTCGTCAGTTTCATGATCGTGGTTTCCCTGATCCTGGGCGCTTTTGCCGTGGGGGCTTCCGCCTTCGTCCGGCAATATTTCCTGTCGGCCAAACAGCAGGAGCTGGTCGGCAAGGGGCAGGAAATGGGTCTGGTGCTGAACGATTTTTTGTCTGGGAAATTGACGGCGCCGGAGTTGGTGGAACTGGTGGACCGCATCGATGGGTTTCTGGACGCCCGGATCTGGGCCGTTGACAGCGCCGGCCGGGTGATCGTCATGTCCACGCCCCGGCGGGGAATGGGACATCGCCAAGGCATGGTGACTGGCCAGGGGCCCGGTCAGGGGATGGGCCCCGGCTCCGGCATGCAACCGGGAAAGGGCAATGGACCCGGCGGCGGACAGGGAAGCGGAGTCCGAACTTCGGCCACTGTTCGCAATCTGTTGAAGGATCTGGGCCCGGTTTTTCAGGGCGAAGTCTTGACACGGACGTTTTTTCACCCCTATTATGGAGAAGATATGATGATCGTGGCCGTGCCGATCCCGAACGGGAACGGGGCGATCAATGGCGCGATCATTTTGAATGCCCCGGTGCAGGGCCTCAACAATTTCTTGACGCAGATTTATGGGGCGATCGCCCTGACCGGTCTGTTGGCGCTGGTGTTGACCCTGTTTGTGGTTCGCCGCCTGTCCCGCGGCATTGTCCGGCCGTTGCGGGCGATGGAGGAAACCGCAGCTTCCATGGCCGAGGGATGCTATGACCGGCGGGTGGAAGTCACGACGCAGGATGAGGTGGGGCAGCTGGGCGACTCTCTCAACACGTTGGCTCAGGAGCTGTCGAATTTTGTGGCCCGGACCGAGCAGATGGAAAAACTCCGCCGCGATTTCGTGGCCAATGTCTCGCACGAGCTGCGTACGCCGCTGACCATCATCCGGGGTTATACGGAGGCGTTGCGGGACGGCACGGTCACGGACCCGGACAAAACGGCGCGGTTCCATAAATTGATCGTGGGCGAAACCGAGCGTCTGGAACGCCTGATCGCCGATTTGCTGGATTTGAGTCGCCTGCAGGCGAACCAATATGAGATGGAACTGGAACCCGTGCCGCTGCCGGAAATTGTCGACAGCGTCGTTGCCATGCTGCGCGGCAAAACCGAGGCGGCAGGAGTTCGTTTGTCCTGGCAGGGCGAAAAATCATTGGCGCCGATTCGCGGAAATGGCGATCGTCTGGTACAATTATTGTTGATCCTGCTTGACAATGCATTGAAGTATACGCCGGCGCAGGGGGAAATATCCGTTGCCCTGACGCAGGACGCGCAGCAGGTGATTTTGGCCGTCACCGATACGGGCGCCGGGATTCCGGCGGATGACCTGCCTTTGATCTGGGAACGTTTTTACAAAGTGGATAAAGCCCATACCCGTGAAAATCATGGGACCGGCCTGGGTCTATCGATCGCCCGGGAGATCATCGATCGCCATAACGCCCAGGTTTCCGTCACCAGCGAACCAGGCGCCGGCACGACCTTCACGATCCGGTTTCCGGCGCTGACGCCGAAGGGCTGATAGTAGGGAGGAATTTTGTTGATAGGGTTCACCAAGTTGTTATGCGG
>CAZRQI010000239.1:0-3007 GCA_964602025.1 uncultured Veillonellaceae bacterium | reverse complement strand
CGACATTGACATCCAGGCCGTCGGTGTAACCGTTCCAGGCGCAAAATGCCTTGCGCCCGCCCAGGTTGCGCAGCGTGCCGATCGCGGCGTCGACCGACGGCAGGTAAGTCGGTTTATACCAGACTCCTTCGTCGATCCGGTTGCCGGAGGTCAGGTCCGCCGCCAGACAAACCGTCGCCGTGCCCAGCATCGCCAAAGTAATGACCAATAGCGCCAGAATTCGGAATCGTCGCATGAAAATCACCCCTTGTCCGTTTTTCACAACGTGGATTTTTATATTTTCTTGCCAATGATTCCTTCTCCACCGACGCCGATATTCCTGCCAATTCCCGGATTTTTTTACCGCTTGCCGCGACCCGCCTACAGTCCCAGATAAGCTTTTTCGACCTCCGGGTTTTTCAGCAGACTTTCGCCCGTTCCCGCCAGCACGATCGCGCCGAGCTCGATCACATAGGCGTTGTGGGCGATGCCCAGCGCCAGCGTCGCGTTCTGTTCGACGAGCAGGATCGTTTTCCCCATCTGCTGGATCTGCCGGATCACGTTGAAGACCTCTTCGACCACGATCGGCGCCAGGCCCATCGACGGCTCGTCCATCAGCACCAGCTCCGGGTTCGCCATCAGGGCCCGGCCGACCGCCAGCATCTGCTGCTCGCCGCCGGACAGAGTTCCCGCCATTTGCTTGAGCCGGACGTTCATTTTCGGGAACAGTTGCAGTACCCACTCCAAATCGCGGCGGATTCCCGCCTTGTCTTTGCGGCTGTAGGCCCCCATTTCCAAGTTCTCGCCGACCGTCATTCCCGGGAACACATGCCGCCCCTCCGGAATCAGGGCGATGCCCAGGCGCACGATCTCCGTCGTCCGCAGCTTGGTGAGATCCTGGCCGCGCCAAAGAATCTGGCCGCCGGTCGTCTTCAGAACGCCGGCGATGCAGTTGAGCGTCGTGGTCTTGCCTGCGCCGTTGCCGCCGATCAGCGTGGTGATCTTCCCTTCTTCCGCCGTCAGCGACAATCCGTGCAACACCTCGGTCGCGCCATATCCCGCTGAAATATTCCTAAGCTCCAACACGACCGCGGTCCCCTCCTCCCAAGTACGCCCGGATCACTTCCGGGTGGGTCCGGACATACTCCGGCTGGCCTTCGACGATCTTTTTCCCGTGGTCCAGCACGGCGATCGTATCGCAAATATTCATGACCAGCTTCATGTCATGCTCGATTAAAACGATGGTAAAGCCTTGCTCTTTCAGTCGGGTGATGATTTTCAGCAGGTTCGCCTTCTCCGTCGGATTCATGCCGGCCGCCGGTTCATCCAGCAAAATAATTTTCGGCTTCGCCGCCAAAGCCCGGGCGAACTCTACCAGCCGTTGCTGCCCATAGGCGAGGTTTTTCACGATTTCATCGGCCTTCGACTCCAGCCCGACAAACGCCAAGGCTTCCCGCGCCGCCAGCTCGGCCGCTTCTTCACCGCGCTTCGCCGCCTTCCCGTTCAAAATGATCGACAACACCGGCGTCGGCGTATGGATGTGCTGGCCGATCAACACGTTCTCGAGTACGGTCATGCTCTTGAACAGGCGGATGTTCTGGAAAGTGCGGGCGATCCCCATCGGCACGAGTTTGTGCGGCTTTTGCCACGGCAGCGCCACCCCTTCCAGGCGGATTTCGCCCCGGTCGGCGCCGAACATGCCGGTAATCACATTGAACAGGGTCGTCTTGCCCGCGCCGTTGGGGCCGATGATGCCGTGAATCGTCCCTTTTTCCACATGAATCGTGATATCGTCGAGCGCCTGCAAGCCGCCGAAGCGCTTGGAAATGCCGTCGATGCTCAAAAATCCGGAATCTGTCATTTGCTGTCCCTCCCGCCGGCGCCGAAAAGTTTTGCCGGCCAGCGCCCGAACAAGCCCGCCAGCCCCTGCGGCATGTAAATCACCGTGAAGATCAAAATGGCGCCGTAAATCACGAGCCGGAACGCCTGAAACGCGCGCAGCGCCTCCGACAGGAACGTCAGCATGAACGCGCCGATGACCGCCCCGCCGATGGTGCGGTTGCCGCCGATGACCGACATGCACAGGAACCCGACCGAGTCGTCGAACGTGAAATTGTCCGGGCTGGCCACGCCGGAGAACGTTCCGTACAGCGCGCCGGCCAAGCCGGCATAGATGGCGCTGATGATGAACGCCCAGATTTTGTAGCGGTTCACGGGCACGCCCATGGCCTCCGCCGCCAGCTCATCCTCGCGAATCGCCGAGAAGGTCCGGCCGATCTTGGATTGGGTCAGCCGGTGGGCCACATACGCGCCGAGGAGGACAAAGCCGAAAATCAGATAGAAGAAGTCCGTTTCGGACATGATCCGGAAACTCCCCAGCTCGGGCAGCGGGATGCCGGTCAGTCCGGCGGCGCCTTTCGTCACCGGCTGCCAGTTCAAAATCACGAGGCGGATGATTTCGCCAAACCCGACCGTGGCCAGCACCAGATACGGCCCGGACAGCTTCATCGCCGGCACGCCGACAATCCCGCCGAATACGGCGCTCATCAGAATGGCCGCCACCAGGGCCAGCCAGAAGGATACCTTCAGATTCAGCATCAGCAGCGAGGCGGCGTAGGCGCCGATGGCGAAATAGCCCGCCTGCCCCATGGAGACCTGCCCGGTGTAGCCGGCCAATATATTCAGGCCGATGGTGATCAGCGTATAAATCCCGGCCAGATTGATCATATGCAGATAATAGCGGTTGCTGACCACCTGGGGAATCAAAGCGAGGCCGACGAACAGCGCCGCCAACAGCAACGGTTTTCGGGAAAGCAATGATTTCATGCGCCGCTCCCCCTTAAACTTTCTGCCGCGCTTTGCGGATGAACAGCCCGGAGGGCTTCAGCCACAAAACGAGGATCAGCAGCGCAAAAGTAATGGCGTCGCGATAACCGGAACTGATTTTTCCCCCGGCCACCGCTTCCAGAATCCCCAGAAAAAATCCGCCGGCAATGGCGCCGGGAATGCTGCCCAGCCCGCCGATCAC